>NZ_JBHXWI010000004.1:0-178831 GCF_042671975.1 Rhodococcus sp. NPDC127593
AATGGCCCGCCAAACGCGCACACCACCAACACCATCCACAACCCACTCAACCGCCGAAATGCACCATCCTTGTTCACTAACTGAACGGTATTGGGTTTAGCGTCAGCGCGGCGGCGTCGCGTCGCCCGTTGCGCGCGTGATGGTGGCGATCGTGTTGTCGTTCTGACTGCTGGCGTAGGCCTTCGTGCCGTCGGCGGAGACCGCGACGCCACCGGCGCTGCCGCCGACGGCGAGCGACGTCACCTCGGCGTTGGTGACTGGATCGAAGACCGTGACGGCCCCACCCTCGGAGTCGATGACGTACAGCGTGTTTCCGTCCGCGGTCACCGCGGCGCCGCCCATCGTCCCGTCGACGCCGAACGTGGCGGTCACCGTGTTGGTGCCCGCGTCGATCACCGACATCTCCGCGCCGCTCCGCACGTAGGCGCGGTCGTTCGTGGCCGTCACCGCGCTGGGGTGGGAGGCGACGGGAATCGTGTCGACGACGGTCGTCGTGGCCGTGTCGATCACCGTCACCGTGTTGTCGGAGGAGTTGGTGACGTACACGTGCGTGCCGTTGGTCGCGAGCTGGATGGGGAAGGCGCCGACCGGAACCGCGGCGGTCACCGTGTTCGTGGCGGTGTCGATCACGGAGACGGTGCTCTCGACGCCGTTGGTGACGTAGGCGTGGGCCCCGTCTGCGGATACCGCGACCGCCAAGGCGAATTCGCCGATCGGGATAGTGGCCGCCACGGTGTTGGTGGCGGTGTCGATCACGGACACGGTCCGGTCGGCGGTATTCACGACGAACGCCCGCGCACCGTTCGGGGTGACGGCGATCCCGGTGGGTGCGCCGCCCACCGGGACGGTAGCGGTGACGGCGTTCGTCGCGGTGTCGATGACGGAGACGCTGTTGCCCCCGGAGTTCGTGGCGTATGTGACGGCGCCGTTGGGTGCGACCGCCACCTGCATCGGCGTCTGCCCGACGGGAACGGTGGCGGTGACGGCGTACGTCGGTGCCGCACCGGCGGTGGTGGCCAGGAGGCCGAGCGTGGCGACGCCGATCGTCAGGACAGTCGAAGTGCGGGCGAGGATCACCGTCGTAGTGTCTCTCGCACCCAGGCCGTCGTCCGGGATGTCCGCAAGATCAGGAGGCAGGCTCGGCGAGTCCCCCCGAGTTCGCGGTCTCGCGTGCTCGCTGCGCCAGCTCGCTGAGGCGACGAGCGCGGGCGACCTCGGCAGGAGTGAACGGCTCGTCCGCCGGCCGCACGAAGACGAGCGGCTCACCATCTCCCGACGGGATCTCGACGGACGCCGCCGTGGTCGGATGGTCGCTCACCCGCGAATCGACGTACTGGGCACCGAGGAGTTCCGCGATCGACAGGGGCAGTTCGGACGGATCGGCGGCCACCCGCGACGCCAACGTCAGCGCCTTGGTCTGGCCGTCGATCAGCGCGAGCGCCGACGCCGGCCAGATCCCCACACTGCGTCCGCCTCCGGCCCGGACGGCATGCGAGAGTGCCTCCGGTGACGTCTCGCGGCACGCCCCGACGATCAACTCGTCGAGCGAACCGCCGTCCAGGTGATGGACGTGCACGGTCAGGATGTTCGCGTCCAGCTTCGCGAGGTTGTGGGCCAGCGATTCGAGCTGTCCCGGTTGGTCGCTCACCCGGACACGGATGCGCCACAGCGACTGCCCGGTCCGGAGATGGCCGTGATTGCCGTCGGGCGGACCGTGCAGCCAGCCGCCGAGCAGTCTCATCGCCGACGGCTCCACCACCCAGATCACCAGCACCGTGGTGCTGACGGTCAGCACCGTGACGGTCATCAGATAGGAGACGTGAAAATGAATGACCAAGGCATGGAGCAGTAGTTCGACGGGAAAGACGGCGCACAGCTTCGCGAGCGCCAGGCGGACGCGACGGGGGTGCGGAAGCCGACCGCACGCCTCGCACGCGTTGACATGAACTCCAGGTTCTCTCTCGGCATCGTTCATGCACCCACTGTCGTCCGGAAGTATTGCCGGGTAGTTTCATCGCACGGTCGGCGGTGTGACAGATGATCGTGAAATACGTTGGGGTGCAACGACAATGTGGTGGGCGTGACACCGCACCGCCGCCTGTGAGCGGGGGCACGCTCCGAGGTGGCCGAACGCGCGTGGACATGGTGACGCCGCTGCCACCGGGGACAGGCGCCCGGCAGCAGCGGCGTGATTCGGAGCGCTCAGCGCAGTGAGGCGGCGTCGCTCAGGTCCGTTCCCCGGGTCTCCGGGGCCATGAGGAAGCTGACGAGCGCTCCCACCGCGGCAATGCCCGCGGCGATGTACATGGTTGCGGAGAGTCCGAGATTGGACAGCGCCCATGGGGTGGCGAAGGTGCCGATCGCCGCGCCGATCCGGCTGATTCCCGTGCAGAGGCCGACCGCAGTGGCCCGCACCTCGGTGGGGAACAGTTCGTTGGGGTAGATCCATTCGAGGATGGAGGGTCCGCCGTTGAAGAGCGCGTAGATCGCGAATGCGAACGCGATCACCCACAGGCCGGCGTCCGGCTTGATCGCGAGGAAGAGCAATCCGAGACCGGAGAGCACGAACCCCCAGATCAAGATCGGCCGGCGACCGAGCCGATCGACGAGCAGCAGTGCGACGACATTGCCGATGAGGAAGAACAGGTTGATCAGCCCGTAGCCGATGTGGGCCAGATTCCCGGAGCCGAGGTTGAAGAGCTCGAGGATCTGCGGTCCGAATGCGTAGATGGCGAACAGGGTCACGATCGTGCACGTCCAGAAGATCGAAATGAAGACGACCCGCTGCAGGTACCCTCCGCGCATCAGCCCTCGAATCGAGGTGGTCCCTTCCTCGTCAGGCAGATCGTCCAGGGTCGCATCGTTTCCGATCGTCTTACGCAACACCGTCAGTGCCTCCGCGGAACGCCCCTTGCTGAGAAGCCAGCGCGGCGACTCGGGGATGCTCGTGCGCGCGATCACGATCAGGGTGGCGGGAACCGCCGAGGACAGCAGCATCCACTTCCAGCCATCGGGATGGCTGAGGAGAAGGTAGCCCACGAACGCGGCGGTGGTGGCGCCGACGAACCACATGGCATTCAGTCCGCCGACGAGTTTGGCGCGCCACGCCTTCGGTGCGAACTCCGTCACCAGGGCGGTGGCGATGGGGTAGTCGGCGCCGACTGCGATACCGATGATCAAGCGCAGTATGAACAGTTGCATTTCGTCCGCCGCGAAGAATTGCAGCACCGAGCAGACGATGATCACGATCAGGTCGATGGTGTACATCAACTTTCGGCCGATCCGATCGGTCACTGCGCCGAACACGGCACCACCGAGGAAGACGCCGATGAGAGCCGAAGACCCGATGAGGCCCGCCCAGAGCGCGCTCATGTCCCATTGCGCCTGGATCTGAACCATCGCGATGCCGATGATGCTGAGGATGTAGCCGTCGAGAAATGGTCCGCCCGAGGAGAACAGGGCGAGTTTGGCGTGAAAGCCGTTGAGCCTGGCGTTGTCCAGTGTGACGCCCGATCGGGCGGTGACGGTGGTGTCGAGGTTCATCTGAGGAATCCCATCGGGGGGTGTGGGCTTGAGGGTCGGTCCCCACGTGATGTGGTTGCTGCCACATTAGGAAGTGAATCGGCGGCGCGGAATTACCAATCTCCTACCAATTCATGCTCCGTGCTTATCAATTCGGTGGTCGACGGCTGCAACCGCGTCGATTTCGATTCTCTTGCTGCCGCGGAAGCGCGCGACCTCCACGGTCGTCCGTGGCGGTAGTGGAATCCCGTCCAGCCGGTCGAGATACGCTGCGTTGTATTCGTCGAACTCCGAGAGATCGGCCAGGTACACCGTAGTCTTCAGGAGCGTGTGCAGCCCGCCACCCGAAGCCAGGAGCGTCGCTTCCAGATTGTCGAGTGCGACCTTGACCTGATCTCCGATCGCGGCCGGGGTCTGTCCGTCCGCAGTGGTGGGGATCTGCCCGCACGCCCAGATGGTGCCGGCGAACACTGCGGCTCTCGAGTACGGTCGTTCGGTGCCGCGTGGATGAGCGACGAGTTCACGCTGGTCAGTCATGGTTTGCCCTCCGGGACGAGGAATCGCCTGCCGAGCGCGTACGCCCGCGACCACTTCGCGGTATCGACGAAGAGGCCGTAGGAGACGGCGTGGCGGTATCGCGTCTCCCGTTCGGCGGCGGTGTGGACGGGACGGGTCGTGTCGGTGGTGTGTGGTGCGGTCAGGACGAGCGTGCCTCCGCCGTGCTCACTGGTGGTTGCTGCGCCGCATTCGAGCGCGGGTGTGACGGCGACGTCGCGGTACATGTCGCCGGCTGCTGTCACGACCGTCGCGTTTGTGTGCCGCCCAAGGTCATCGAGAGTGACCAGCCACAGTGTCGTGCCGGACCGGGAGGCGGCGCGGAGGGCGTACCAGTCGACGGCCTCGTGGTCGTCGATCCGGGACAGCAGAACCGGTCGTGATTGCGACAGCGCGAGGTCGACCGCCAGGGGTCCCGACAGCAGAGCGCTCCGGAGCGAGTGGTCGACGATGTCGACAGTGGAATTTCTCGACAGCGTCACACCGGCGGGACCGATTGTCGAATCCAGCCGGGACAGCGTGTCCAGGAGAGTGTCGATCCCGGTTCGCGCGTGGAGTTGCATCGCCGTCACCGTGTCGGCCGCGGCGCCGGCCTCGCCGGAGCTGACCCCGGCCGCGTACAGCGCGCGGAACGCGGTCTCGCGAACCTCGCGCACCGCCAACCTGATTCGGTTGTCCACGGTCGGGAGTGCGTCGTGCTCGGATGTGTGGGTGAGCATGTCGGTCATCGGCGTTCCTGTGTCTCGTGCAAGCCGGGGAAGACGTCGTCGAAGATCCGCAGCCAGTTCTCCCCGAGAATCTTCGCGATGGTCTCGTCGTCGAGTCCGACGTCCTGCAGGCACTCGGTGAGAACCGGGAAGTCGGACGGGCCCGAAAACCAGTTCGGCCACATCGGCCACTCGGGTTCGACCGGATTCTGACTGGGCGGTCGCCAGCGACCGTTGCGCAACCACGCGACGTAGTCCTCCGACCAGTTTCGGGTGCAGTCACTCCCGATCGCGACGTGGTCGGGTCCGATCTGGTCGACGAGTCGTGCGACCATGACCGCGAAGTCGGAACTGGAGGTAGCCTCCCCGCCGAGAACGTTGGGGTAGAGACAGCAGCCGATCACGCCGCCACGGGCGGCCAGCGCGTCGATGACGTCGTCCGGCTTGTTGCGGGGGCTGTCGACGAACCACGTCGGGTTCGAATGGGTGATTGCGACAGGCTTTTCGGATGCGGCGATCGCATCCAGGCAGGTGCGGTTACCGACGTGGGAGAGATCGACGAGCATCCCCACCCGGTTCATCTCGGCGACCATGATGCGCCCGAACGCGGTGAGACCCGAGTCGTGCTCGTCGTAGCAGGCGCCGCCCGCCAGGTTCTGAATGTTGTAGGTAAGTTGCGCGACACGAACGCCCAGGCGATGGAAGATCTCCACCATCCGGTAGTCGTCCCCGAACGGCGAGGAGTTCTGGAACCCGAGGAGTACGGCGATCCGGTTGTCCCGCTTCGCCGCGCGAATGTCTTCGGACGTCTCCGCGAGGGTGACGATGTCTTTGTTGTCGGCGGCGAGTTGATACCACTGCGCGACGGCGCCGAGGGTGTCGGTCGGCCCGTCCCACACCGCGCAGGTGGCGTTCACACCCGTGACGCCACCGGCGCGGAGTTCCTCGAGGACCTTCCGATCCCAGTTGTTGATCTGAAGTCCGTCCACCACCAGCAGGTCGGAGTGAGTGAGCGTGTGCACTAGGAATCCTTTCGCGGCTTGCGGGTGAAGATCCAGTCGTCGTCGACTCCGGCGGCGACGTCGTCGGCCCGTGGAGCTCCCGAGTAGAGGGTCACGCGGAGCCAGTCGGTCGATTGCGGGCTGTAATTGTCCATTCCGTACATCGCCAGTTGGAATCTCTGCAGATTCAGGGGAAGGAACTTCTCGGCGAGCAGGTTGTCGTGTGCTTCGGAATACGGGATATCGGCGAGCGTCTGGACTCGGGCGACTATGCCGCGGTGCCATGGATGCTCGACGAGAAAGGCGGCGACCGACGCTTCGTCATGCACCGACGCGAGATCGCGGTCCAGAGAGGCGACGCACCGGGCGATGTCGATCGGATGCTCGACATTCTCGCCGGGATCGATGCCCCTGCGTCCGCGACGCGGCTCCTCGTTGTTCTCCGAGGAGAACCAGAAATGGGCCAGCTCGTCGGGATCGTCGAAGTCGAAGCGCCGCACCCACCCGTAGCGCTCTCGGAGGGCGGAGCGCAACTGGGCGCAGGTCTGCGCGGGATCGACGTCCTGCCGCTGATCGCAGCACAGCAACTCCTCGACCTCGGCGTCGAGTTGAGGATGTACCTCGACGATCACGCTGTCCACGACACCGCGGGCCTCGGGACCGATTGTCGCCGCGTGCTTGTGGAGCGTCCGCCACGCATGGGTCGTTGCCTCCCCGCTGATCGTCCCGCTGTCGATGTACTCGGCCAGCATGGCCCGGAGTGGTTCGAGTTGGGATGAGAGTTCGCCGCACGGGACGAAGGGCGCAGTCGCCAGGTCTTCGCGCTCGCGGAAGTAGTGTACGGCCCGCTCGAGCAGGTCCCCGGCAGCGTGGATGCGTCGATCGGCGGGCGTGGTCGCCTGTGCCAGTGCGTGAGCGAGCGGCAACTCGCGCGTGGCACACCAGGCGTCGAGCACGTGCGGGTGGTTGATCACGTAGGGCACCATGCCGAGACCCGTTGCGTTGCCGAGCCCGAGGTAGCGTCGCCAGTCTCCGGACAGCTTCACCGACAGAAGGTTTCGGGCCCGGGCACAGTGCTCGACGAGGTCGTAGCTGAGCTCGCGCAACAACCAGGCGGTCAACATGTGTGCCCGGTAGGGCAGACGCAAGGGATGGTCGGCATCGAGCCGATCGAAATCTGCGAGCCCGAACTTTCCGTTGCTGTAGAACGCGGTACTCCGAAGAATGTAGGCGGCATCGCCCATGGTCGTGATGTCCGGTTGAGTGCCCTCGGAGAGGCGGTCGACGACGTAGTCGAAGAATCGGGCACTGCGGTTCGCTCGCGTCCAGATGAGAGTGCCGTCGTCCGCCCGGCCTTCTTCCTGACGCGGTACCTGCACACGCAATGCGCGCAATCGGCTCTCGGTCAATGGTCCCTCGATCAGGGCGCCGGTGACGTCCCAGGCCTTGGCGATGACACGATCGGTTCGATCGCTCTCGGTGAGCGTCGTCGAGAACACGACGAATCGCACCTCGTGTGAACCGATGACGACGCGGTACACGATCTCTCCGCGGCCGGCGCCGTCGACGTCCCACCGCTCACGTTCCACCCGCCAGTTCTGCGCGGCCGCCGTTCGGAGGAAGGACCGGGCGAAGCTGTGCCGGGTGTAGCGTGCCGCTCCCATGTCGGCCGGGTCCAGGACCTGCTCGGGCGATCGCGCCAGGGTCTGCGTCCGGCGGAGCGTGTCGGTCGGCCTCATGCGTCGCTCCTCGGCGTTCCGGTGCGGGCGTAGGCGATCTTGCTCCACGTGAAGAACTCGGCGCTGGTTGCCGCGTTCTGCTCGCGGGGAGCGGGGAAGGACGAGTCCTTGAGTCCGCCGAAGGGAGCGTGGAGTTCGGACCCGGTGTTGGGGGCGTTGACTTTGATCAGTCCCGCTTCGAGGTCACGAATGCAGCGACGAACGGCGCGCTCGTCGCAGGTGAACACCGCGGCGGTGAGGCCGAAGGGTGTTGCGTTCGCGACGGTGATGGCCTCGTCGAGGTCTTTCGCGCGCAAGATCGTGGTCACCGGGCCGAACACCTCCTCTCGGCAGATGGTCAATTCGGTGCTGCCGGCGAGCAGGGTGGGGGCGACGAACGCCGGGCCCGAGGTGGGCAGTGGTGCACGCGCCAGCAATTCGGCGCCCTCGGACAGCGCCTGGTCGACCGCGGCGGTTACCTCCTTTGCGGCGCGGGGCGAGACGAGCGGGCCGATCTGCGACTCGGGTGCCAGTCCGTCGCCGACCACGAGTTCCTCGACGCGGGCGACGAGCTCGGGAACGAGTGCGTCGTAGGCGTCGCCGACCGCGATGATCCTTCTCGTCGCCGTACATTTCTGACCTGTGCTTCCCATCGCACCGGCGATCAACACGGCTGCTGCGTCGTGCGGATCGACGTCGGGGAGCACTATTGCCGCGTTGTGGCCGCCGAGCTCCATCTGGACCTTCGCGCCGCGGGGCACGGCGGCAGCCTGGATCGACCTCCCCACCGGTACCGACCCGGTGAAGGTGACTCCGGAGACCTCCTCCCGGGCAACCAGTTCGGCGCCGATCGGGCCGGGACCCAGGATCATGTTGAGGACACCCGCCGGGACACCCGCTGCGGCAAGGACTTCGGCGAAGGCCGCGGCCACCGCAACCGTGTCGCTCGCGGGTTTCCAGACAACGGTGTTGCCCCAGAGCAGCGCAGGCGCGAGCTTCCAGGCCGGGATCTGGAGCGGGAAGTTCCACGGGGTGATGGCGGCGACCACGCCGAGCGGCCGGCGGACCGTCCGAATCACCTCGTCGGGATGAGATGAAGGGTAAGTGGCGCCGTCGGGGTTCCTGGCCTGCGCTGCGTGGTAGTAGAGGGTCTCGACGGTGGCCCCGACTTCGGCGCGCGATTCGGGGAGGGTCTTGCCCTGCTCCCGGGTCATCAGCTCCGCGATCGCGTCCGCGCGCTCGGCCAGGATCTCGGCGGCCCGGCGAAGGACCAGTCCGCGGGCGATGATCCCGCGGTCGTCCCACTCCCGCCGAGCCGAGACCGCAGCGGATACCGCTGCATCGAGGAGACGGGTGTCGGCCTGGTGGTATTCGGCGACGGTGGTCTCGTCGGACGGGTTCGTCGTCGTGGTGACCGGACCTTCGCCGTCCACCCAGGCACCGCCGATCAGGTGGCGTAGAAAGTTGTCCGTGTCCGGCGCGGTGACGTGGTGCTCCACTGCTGACTCCTCGATCGCATGGTGATTCGGTGCCCTCAACGCTAGGCCGGGCACACACCGCGCAGAAGTACCTATTGTCAACCGACTGATAAGTTGCAAGTATCAATCGCGTGGAACTGCGGCAGCTTCGATACTTCGTCACGGTGGCCGAGGAGATGAACTTCAGGCGCGCCGCGGAACGCCTGCACATCGCACAGCCGGCGCTCAGTCAGCAGATCAGCAAATTCGAGAAGGAACTGAGAACCACTCTGTTCGAGAGAACCACGCGACGCGTCGAGCTGACCGACGCGGGCCGGGTGCTCCTGGACGAGGGCCGACGCGTCCTCGCGGAAGCCGATCATGCGCTGGCGGCAGTGGAGCAGGTCGCGCACGGTGAGGTCGGGCTGCTCCGCATCGGATTCGTCAGTTCCGCGGCGTTGAGAATCGTCCCCGCCACGGTGCTCGCCCTGCAGCAGGCGTGGCCCGGTGTCCAGGTCGAACTGTCCGAGTCGACGACCGACCGTCAACTGTCCGGGATCGCCGACGGAATCCTCGACATCGGACTGGTGCGTGAAGTCGACCGCGCGGAGGGGATCGTCGTGCGACCGCTGACCCGCGAGCCGCTGCTGGTCGCGATGCACTCGTCGCATCCCTTCGCGAACCGGACGTCGGTGCGGCTCGTCGAATTGCGCGACGAACGGTTCCTCACCTTTCCACGAGGCCAGGTTTCGCGACTCTACGACCACATCGCCGCCCTGTGCCATCACGCGGGCTTCCGGTTGGAAGCCGCCCAGGAGGCGCTGCAGTTTCCCACCCTCCTCGGATTGGTCGCCGCGAACACCGGCGTCACCATCGTCCCCGCCAGTCTCAGGGCCCTGCACCTACCGGACCTGCGGTACGTGGCGCTCGCGGATCCGCAGGCGGCCTCTACCGTCTCGGTCGCGTATCGCGCCGACAGACAACAGGTCCCGGCGATCCGGCACTTCCTCGACGTCGCATCGTCCCTCGACCTGACGGACGAAACCCGGTAGGCGCTCGCAGTTCGGCGGCTACCCGACCTCGAATTCGTTCGACGTCCCGGTGAACGCGGTGATCGCCCCTGCCGCGTCGCGGCTGTTGCCGAAGTGCTGCACGCGGTAGCGCCCGGCGGGTGTTCCGTCCGGGACGTCCCACGTGATGCGCGCGACCGACTGGTTCGACCCGGTGCGCGTCCAACGGTACTTGGTGGACCAGTCGCCGTCGTCGGCGTGACGCACCCAGCCGTCGCCGCCGCGGCGCTGGATCTCGAGGAACGTTCCACGTCGGCGCGGGTCGTTCCGAGGGTGGCCGGTGACGAACTCGACCGCGATCTGTTCGCCTGCTGTCACTTTCGCGGCGGGCTGGGTCAGCACGTCGCCGAAGGCGCGGCCTGCGGGTGGTTCGTCGCGGTCGACGCCCGGACCGACGTACGGCTGGAACTGCGACAGGTCGCGGGGCGCCGGGCCGCGGGGAACGTCGCTGCCGGTGCGCAAAGCGTCGGCGAGCGCCGCGAATCCCTGCTGGTACGCGGGCAGCGTGTATCGGCCGAACAGGGTCGAGCCGCCCTCGTACTGCTGCGCGTCGTACTCCTGCGGGGTGGTGCAGTAACTCGCGTACGAGTTGGCGTAGCCCTGGAGGATCACGTTCTCCAAGGGGACGCCGAGTCTGTCGGCGACGGTGCGGCGGATCCGCAGCCCGGACACGATCGTGAATTCCGCCGGGCCGCCCACGACGTACACGCCGCCGATGCGGACGATCTGAATCTTCAGCACGTGCGGAACCCACCCGTCGGGTGGCAGCAGACCGACGGCCACCAGCACGAGTTTCGGGGCCTGCGCATCCTGCAGCCACTGCGGGATCGGCGCGTCCATCCCGCCGAGTGCGTCGACGAGCGGGTTGGTGGCGCTTTCCGGGAAGATCGGGATGGCCGGACCGTCCTCGGTGCTGCCCGCGCTCATGGCGGCGCCGACACACGCGGGGGACGTCCGGTAGGTGCGGCCGTCGGGAGTGAACTCGCCGCCGACCTCCTGATTCGCCATGTCGAGGTACATGATTCGACTGTCCACGCCGCCGGTGAGGATCTCCGACGCCGACCCCCACGCCGTGCGTGCGGCCGCGACCTGCCGCTGCCCGATGATGCGGGTGTTCTCGAACTCGTCGTCGGTGGGTCCGTGGCCGGGCCGGAGGTCGAGGTTGGGGGACATGTCGCCGGTGTTCGTCTGCGGGAACGCGGCGACGAAATGCGGCTTCTGGTCGTCGAGGTAACGGACACCCTCGTGGTCGTGCTCCCAGAAGTAGGCGGCCGCGCCCTTGTTGTCACCGGAGATCAGATGGTTCGTGTCGGTGAGGGAAGCGCCGTGGGTGGGGAACCAGTTGATCGCCCCGACATCTTTGCCGCCCTGGGTGATTCGCAGGACCCGCATCGACGTGTCGATGCCCAGGGGATAATAGTCCCTGTCCTCGGCGGGGTTGCGGTCGAAGGCGATCCGCGAACGGTTGACGCTGGCATCGGTGAGTTCGCCGCGGCCGTACGACACCGAACCGGGTGCGAGGGAATCGTGCGCGGCGGTGATCGCCTCGACGATGCCGCCGACCTCGGCGTCGAACACCTGACGGTTGTGGCCGAGCACGGCGAGGTTGTAGGCGTAGTCGTGGGACGCGCCGCCGCACGCCGCGTGGGAGTGCACCGCCGTGAGCATGACGTTCCGCTCCGTGTACAGGTCGCCGTGGAGTTCCGCGAGCCGGGCCAGCACGGCGTCGTGCACGGACTGGAAGATCATGCACACGTCGACGCACACGTAGACCACGCGCTGCCGGCCGGACCCGGCGAACACGAACGCCCGCGCACGGGTCCGCTGGTGCAGTCCCTCGGCGCGCTGCTCGAAACTGGAGTACCCCATCATCCCGACGTCGGCGACCGGCCCGGTGGCGTCGGAAATGCCGACACCGACGAGGAATTCGGAGTCGGGGTCGGGAATCGCGGCTGCCGTCCCGGAACCGAGCGCGGCGAACGCCGGAGTCAGGGCCGCCCCCGCGAGCACGCTGCGTCGTCTGATCTGCACTACCGATCGTCCTTTCGGCGGCCGTCCCCCCCGGGGGTGCCACGAATTGGTCAAGCGTCCAGAACCGTAGCCGGTATTGGACCCCAGTTCGGTGCTCGGTGCAACCCCCACGTGAGTGGCGAAGCGTGCCCGCGCACACTTCGCCACTCACGTGCGGTCAGACGGGTCGCGCGTCCCCGAACGTCATCTTCAATTCGGGGATCGAGGACGTGACGAGTGCCCGTTTCGGAATTCCCAGCGACCGCAGTTCGTCGGCGATCGGGTGGCTGCCCAGTTTCAGCTCCGCCCCTCCGGGCCGGGACCGGACCCCGGTCGGGTTCATGTCCCAGGTGGTGAATCGGGTGAGTCCGTCGAGATGCGAATAGGCGGAGAGCGACGTGCTGACCCCCGAACCCGGCAACGAAATTCCCGGTTTGACGCTCAGCTGGGCGATCAGCCGGCCGTCCCGGCTCACCGAACCGCGCTTGACGGAACCGGTGTGGTCGACGTCGAAATCGGCCAGGACCTTCGGGAAGCCCCAGATGCCGCGGCCGGCGGCCAGGGTGAAGTCGCCGTCGACCGGCAGCCGATGGATCAGCGCACCCGCCCGGCCCTGGGCCAGCGACTTCAGGTCCTGCGGGACCGAGGTGCCGTCGGCCCTGTGGTCGCGGACGAGGAATGCCACCCCGAACTCGTTGTACGGCCCGAGGTCGCCGTCCACGTAGTCCACGAACACAAGGACGCAGATGCCGCGTCCCGGCCGGAACTGCAGGATCTCGAGGCCGGTGTAGTCGATCAGCGACTGGGCGGCGGCGGTCGGCACCGAATACATCGCCATGAACGCCGACGCGGCCCGGATCTCCACGGGCATGTCGACCTGCTTGCCGAGAACCTGATGCGACGTCACGGCGCGACCACCCCGCGCAGACCGTCGGCGCCGAACATGGGCTCGAACATCGAGGTGAAGTCGGGCCCGCGACGCAACATCTGGCCGCCGTCGACGTTGATGATCTGACCCGTGATCCAGGTGGAGTCGGGGCCGAGGAGGAACTTGGCGAGCGCGGCGATGTCGGTGACCTCTCCGACCCGTGCGATCGGGGTGTTGGCCAGGTAGTCGTCCAGGACGGGTCCGCCGTCGGTGATGAGCGCGACGAGGTCGGTGCGGGTCAGCCCGGGGCGGATGCAGTTGACGCGGACGTTGCTCGCCCCGAGCTCGTCGGCGGCGAGTTGCGTCAAGTTGTCGACTCCCGCCTTGGACGGACCGTATGCGCCGAACCAGCGGTGCGTGTTGCTGCTCGCGATCGAGGAGATGGTGACGATGGAACCGCCGCCCCCGGCGACGAGCGCCCGCGCGGAGTGCTTGATCGTCAGCATGGTGCCGGTGATGTTCAGGTCCACGGTCCGCCGCCACGCGTCGACGTCGAGCTGGGTCACGGGTCCCACCGTTTCGTTCCCGCCTGCGCACGTGACGACGCCGTCGAGTCGCCCGGTGCGCTCACCCGCTGTGGCGACCGCGCGGATGACGTCGTCCTCGTTCGTGACGTCGGCGGTGACCGTGTCGACGGTCCCCGCGGGATCGCCGGCGGTGATCTGCTCCGCTGCGCGTGCCAGTTTGTCCTCGTTGCGACCACAGATCGTGACGTGGACGCCGTCGGCCGCGAGGGACGTGGCGACGCCCAGTCCGATGCCACTGCCGCCGCCGGTGACGAGTGCGGACGTCTTCGCGAGCCCGCTGCTGCCGTCGTTGGTAACCACGTACACCTCCAGGTGATAGAACTCGTGTCAATTATCGGGCCGAGGATCTGTGAAACTTGCCGCTATACCACTGCGTCATAGTAGGAACACGTTCTATTATCGGGGCACGATCGGCGGGATTCAATGCGGAGGAGTACCTCGATGACGAACAGGCCGGATTTCGATCTGATCGACGGACGGTTCTACTCGGGCGAACTCGGCGACCCGCGGCAGGCCTACGCATGGATGCGCGCCCACGAACCGGTGTATCGCGCGGACGGGATTCTCGGCGCCGCGTCGTACGAGGCCGTCCTGGCGGCCGAACGCGACCCGGAGTTGTTCTCGAACGCGGGTGGCATCCGGCCCGGGGTGGGCCCGCTGCCGCAGATGATCGACATGGACGACCCACAGCACCTGCAGCATCGCCGACTCGTCAACGCCGGCTTCACCCGCAAGCAGGTGGAAGCGAAGACCGGCCGGATCCGGGAGATCTGCGATCACCTCATCGACGCCGCGTGCGACAAGGACGAAGTGGACTTCGTGCGCGACCTGGCGGCGCCCCTCCCCATGGCCGTCGTCGGTGACATGCTCGGCGTGCGGCCCGAGGAACGCGACACGTTCCTGCAGTGGTCCGATGACCTGATGAACGCCCTCGGCAGCAACGCCACCCAGGAGGAACTGCAGGCACAGGCCAACGCGTACCTGGCATTCAACGAGTTCACACTCCGCACCATCGAGGAGCGGCGCCAAAATCCGACGGACGACCTCACCAGCATCCTCGTGCACAGCGAGATCGACGGGCACCGGCTCAGCGACCCGGACATCGTCGGCGAAACCCTGCTGATCCTGATCGGCGGTGACGAGACCACCCGGCACGTCCTCAGCGGCGGCATGGAACAACTGATGCGTCACCCCGACCAGCAGGAGCGCCTCGTGAACGACCCCGACGACATCCCGGCGGCGGTCGAGGAGATGCTGCGCTGGTCGTCGCCGATCAAGAACATGTGCCGCACCGTCACCCGCGACGTCGAATTCTTCGGAACCGACCTGCGCGAGGGCGAGAAAATGATGCTGCTGTTCGAATCCGCCAACTTCGACGAGGCGGTGTTCGAGAATCCCGAGATGTTCGACATCGAACGGTCACCGAACCCACACGTCGCATTCGGTTTCGGCACCCACTTCTGCCTCGGCAACCAACTCGCCCGGCTCGAAGCGAAGATCATGTTCGAGCAACTGCTGTCGCGGCTGCCGGACATGGTGCTCGTCGACGACGGCCCGCTGCGACGTCGACCCGCCAACTTCGTGTCCGGGCTCGAGGAGATGCCGGTGAAGCTGTAGGCGCTTCGCACCCGTGCGCCTTTTTGGTAGCTGGAGCAGCCAAAAAGGCGCACGGGCGGCGGAGCCGCCTACTCCGGTGCGTCGATGTTCAACTCGTCCGGGTGGGCTCCGACGCGGGCGCCGTCGTCCATCGTCTCGATCTCGCTGAGGTCCTGCTCGCTGAGCTCGAAATCGAACACGTCGATGTTCTCGCGGATCCGCGATTCATGGACCGACTTGGGGATGACGATCAGCCCGCTCTGCAGATGCCAGCGGATCAGCACCTGCGCCGCGCTCTTGCTGTGCCGGTCGCCGATACGGGTGATGATCGGGTCGGTGAGCAGCGTGTTCGGCTTCGAGTCGTCGCCCCACCCCGAGTTGCTGGTACCGCCGAGAGGGCTCCACGATTCGACGGCGATGCCGTGGTCGACGGCGTAATTCCGGATCTCCTGCTGCGCCAGATGCGGGTGCAACTCCACCTGGTCGACCGCCGGAACGACGCCGCCCCGATCGATCAGCAACTGCAGGTGACGCGGTTCGAAATTGCACACACCGATCGCCTTGGCGCGACCGGACTCGGCGATCTTTTCCAGCGCATCCCACGTGCGGAGGATGCGGTCGTCGTCCTGCAGCGGCCAATGGATCAGATACAGGTCGACATAGTCGACGCCGAGACGTCCGAGGCTGGCGTCGAACGCTTTCAACGCCGGCTCGTAACCCTGATCCGCGTTCCACAACTTGGTGGTGAGAAAGACGTCTTCGCGGGCGACTCCCGAATTCGCGATGCCGCGGCCCACACCTTCCTCGTTGCCGTATCCGGCGGCGGTGTCGATGTGCCGATAGCCCGCCTCGTCCAGGGCGAACCCGACGGCGTGTTCGGTCTCGTCGTTGTCCGCCTGCCAGACTCCCAAGCCGAGCTGCGGGAGGATGGTTCCGGAATTCAGCACGATGCTGGGTACTCGAGGACTCATGCTGTCCAGGCTATCGACTGTGGTGGGGTCGTGAGGGGTACATGCGCTGCCTGGCATCATGCGGAGGTGACGCAAATTCGGCTGTTGGCGACGGACCTCGACGGCACCCTGCTGCGGTCGGACCGCACGATCTCCCCGCGCACCGCGCAGGCCATGGAAGACGCGCGACGGTCGGGGGTCGAGGTGGTGTGGGCAACGGCCCGCGCCCGGCATTCGGTGCACGAGCTGGCGCAGTCGTGCGGATTCCGCGGCAAGGCGATCTGCGCGAACGGGGCGGTGGTCCTCGATCTGGCCGACGGAACCCCGGTGATCACGGCGACGACGACCATCGCGATGGCGTCGGCCGCGGCGGCGATGGACCGGGTGCGGACGCTGATGCCCGGTGTCGTGTTCGCGAACATCGGTCCGACGCGCTTCGTCGCCGAACCGGCGTACGCGGCGTTGTGCGAGTTCGCCGACCACCACCGGCACCCGCACGAGATGACGCTGTCGGAACTGCTGCCCGATATCGACGAGCCGATGGTGAAAATCGTCGCCCGGCACCCCGAGGTACCCAGCGCCGATCTGTACCGGGCGGCGGTGGCGGCCGGCGTCGACGGCGTCGAACTGACACATTCCGGTGCGCCGTACGTCGAGATGGCGGCGTCCGGCGTGTCCAAGGCGACCGCGCTCGCCGAGCTCTGCGCGGTCGACGGGATCTCGACGGAAGAGGTCGCCGTCGCCGGCGACGCCATCAACGACGTTCCGATGCTGACGTGGGCAGGCACGGCACTCTGCCCGTCAAATGCGCTGCCGGAAGTCCTCGCCCTGGCCGACCACGTCCTGCCCAGCAACGACGAAGACGGTGTCGCCAGCTACCTGGAGGGGCTGCGCCCGTGAGCCTTTTTGGTTGTTGGCGCTACCAAAAAGGCGCACAGGCGGCGAAGCCGCCTACAGTCCGGCGGCGGTAGCCACTTGCGGTAGGAACTCGCGCGGCTGCCCGAAGAGTTGTGCACTCCCGTGTGCACGTTTGAAGTAGAGCTGCGCGTCGTGTTCCCACGTGATCGCGATGCCGCCGTGCAGCTGGATGGCCTCCGCCGCGACGTGCTGCAGCGCCTCCGAGCAGTACACCTTCGCGATGACGGCGTCCTCGTGCGTCCCGGACAGCGCCGCGGCGTACGACATGGAACGGGCCGTCTCGACGAGGGCGTACATGTCGGCCATGCGGTGCTTGAGCGCCTGGAACGACCCGATCACCCGTCCGAACTGCTTGCGCGACTTCGCGTACTCGACTGTCTGCTCCAGCGCCGCGGACGCCGCGCCCACCTGTTCCGCCGACAACGCGACCAGTGCGACCGCGCGCAACTGGTCGACGAGGTCGGTGGGGGAGACGAGCCTCCGCGCCGCGACTCCGTCGAAGACGACCTCCGACAGTGGACGCGTCGGGTCCATCGCCGGGACGCGACGACGCGTCACGCCGTCCGCCGCAGGGTCGACCTCGAACAGGCCTTCGGACGTGAGGACCAGCAGCAGGTCCGCGACGTCACCGCCGAGCACGTACGACGCCGTCCCCGACAGCGTCTCGCCCGATGCGGTGACCCCGAAACCGGACCAGCCGTTCGGACCCGCCCAGCACAGCGCGGCCACCGAACCCGCCGCGATGCCGGGCAGCAGGCGGGCGCACGCGTCGTCGTCCCCCGACAGCACCAGCGCCTGCGCGGCCAGCACGGCGCTGCCCAGCATCGGCGACGGCGTCAGCGTGCGGCCCAGCTCTTCTTGCACCACATGGACTTCCAGCAGTGACGCCCCGACGCCGTCGTACTTCTCCGGGACGGCGAGCGCGGCGACGCCGATCTGCTCGCACAACTTGGACCACAGGGCGTCGTCGTAGCCGTGCTCGGTGGTGATCGCCCGGCGGACGGCGGCGGAGTCGGAATGTTTACCCAGCAGGTCGCGGACCGACGACCGGAGCGCGGCCCGCTCCTCGTTGTCGAAACTCATGACACCTCCACGAGCGAGTCGACGACGCGACCGCGGTGGAACGCCGGGGTGCCCCAGGCGGTGACCAGTGCCCGGACCTTGGTGAGCCACAGCGACAGGTCGTGCTCCTGGGTGTACCCGATGGCGCCGTGCACCTGCAGCGCGACCCGCGCGGCCCGGTACGCGGCATCGCCGCACGCGACCTTCGCCGCCGAGACGTCGCGGGAACTGTCGGCGGACCCGTCCCGCACGGACAGCGCCGCACCGTGCAGCAGCGGCCGCGACATCTCCAGCCCGACCGCGACCTCGGCGAGGTGATGTTTGATGGCCTGGAACTGTCCGATCACCTTGCCGAACTGCTTGCGCTGCTTCGCGTAGTCGGTGGTGACGTCGAGCAGGGTCTGCCCGAGTCCCTGCAGTTGGGCGGCGGTGGCGAGGGCGCCGAGATCGAATGCGGGCGCGAAGTCGACGTCACCCAGGGCGTCCCCCGGGGTCAGTGAGAACAACCGTCGCGACTGATCCACCGAATTCTGCACCGCCCCGGTCTGTCCGAGGCGCACCGTCGTGCCGTCGACGAGCAGGACCAGATCGGCCGAATCGGCATCGACGGCGCACGGCACGTGCGGGACAGCGGCGACCGTGGCGAGCGAACCGGATGCCAACGCCGACAACCGGTCCGGGTCCGCCTGCGCGAGCAGGGCCGGCGCCACGGCCATGGTTTCGGCCACCGGGCCGGGAACGGCGTGGCGTCCGAGTTGTTCGACGGCCACGACGAGGTCGACGGCGTCGGCGCCCAGCCCGTCGTGCTCGTCCGCGATGAGCAGTCCGTTGACGCCGGTGTCGGCGAGGCGTTGCCACACCTTCAGGCCCGGGCCCGTGTCGCCGGTGTTCCACGACCGGATCACCGCCGGCATGTCCGCCTTCGACAGCAGTGCGTCGATGCTGGACGCGAAGTCCTGATGGGAGGAGTCGAGTGTGAATCTCATCGATCCGCCTTCGGTAGGCCGAGCAGGCGCTCGGCGATCACGTTCTTCTGAATCTCGTTGGTGCCGGCATAGATCGGACCGGACAGGGAAAACAGGTAGCCGTCCATCCAGTTGTCCGCGAGTTCCGCCGAGGCGCCCTGCAGTTCGAGTGCGGTCTCGTGCGTGGCGATGTCCCACTCCGACCAGAACACTTTGTTGATCGACGATTCGGCGCCCAGCTGCCCGCCGTCGGCCAGTCGGGTGACGGTGCCGAACGTGTTCAGCTGGTAGGCGCGGGCGCCGATCCAGGCGTCGGCGACCTTGTTTCGCAGGGCGGTGTCGTCGGTGCGTCCGCTCTCCCGGAACAACTCGACCAGCCGATCGACCGTCGCGAGGAAACGGCCCGGACTGCGCAGCGACAGTCCGCGTTCGTTGGACGCTGTGCTCATCGCCACGCGCCAGCCCTCGTTCACGCCGCCGATCACTCCGGACTCGCCGGGGTTCGCGGGGTCGTCCGGGACGAAGACGTCCTCGAGGAAGATCTCCGCGAAACCGGGCTCGCCGTCCAGCTGATCGATCGGGCGCACGGTGACACCTTGCGAGCGCAGATCGAACATGAAGTACGTGATGCCCTTGTGCCGCTGGGCGTCCGGGTCGGACCGGAACAGCCCGAAACCCCAGTCCGCGAAGCTCGCCCGCGAACTCCACGTCTTCTGCCCGTTCAGCACCCAGCCACCGTCGACGCGCCGGGCCGTGGAACGGAGCGACGCGAGGTCGCTACCCGACTCGGGCTCGGACCAGGCCTGCGCCCAGATGTCGTCGGCGCGGGCCATCCGTGGCATGATGCGCGCCAACTGCTCGGCGTTCGCGTGCTCGAACAGCGTCGGGGCGAGCAGGAAGATGCCGTTCTGGCTGACGCGGCCGGGCGCACCCGAGCGGTAGTACTCCTCCTCGAACACCACCCATTCCAGCAGCGACGCGTCGCGTCCGCCCAGTTCCTCCGGCCACGACACCACCGACAGCCGGGCGTCGGCGAGCGTGCGTTCCCACTCGCGGTGCACCTCGAAACCCTCGGCGGTGTCCATCGACGGCAGCGGCTCGGCGGGAACATTGTCGCGCAGGAAGGTTCGCACCTCCTCGCGGAAGGCTCGGGTGGCGTTCTCGAACTCGAGATCCACTTACTTCGCCCCTTCGTTCGAGTTGCGCGCACTGGCCGCCATCGACTTGGCATCCATGCCGCCGAGCGGATCGGTGTCGATCTCGGCGTTGTGCGCGTGCGCGAAGTGGTGGAGGCCGAAGACGGAGTCCATGCCGTTCCGCATGCCCATCTGGTCCTCGCACTGGTTGACGGCCTTCTTGGTGAGCGCGAGCCCGAACCGGGGCATGGCGGCGATGCGTCCGGCGATCGCGAGGGTCTCCTTCTCCAGGTCCTCGCGGGGCACGACGCGGTTGACCATGCCCACCTCGTAGGCGCGCTGCGCGGTGAACCGGTCGCCGGTGAAGAGGATTTCCTTCGCGAACCGCGGTCCGAGCATCCACGGGTGGGCGAAGTACTCGACCCCCGGAATGCCCATACGTACGACCGGATCGGAGAAGAACGCGTCGTCCGACGCCACGATGAGGTCGCACACCCACGCCAGCATCAGGCCGCCGGCGATGCAGGCACCCTGGATCATCGCGATGGTCGGCTTCGGGATCTCGCGCCAGCGACGGCACATCCCGAGATAGACCTCCATCTCGCGCGCGAACCGCTGGTCGCCACCCGGCTTGTCGACGTGGTCCCACCACATCACGGCCTTGTTGTCGTAGTGCACGTGATGATCCCGGCCCGGGGTACCGATGTCGTGCCCGGCGCTGAAGTGTTTGCCGTTGCCGGCGAGAACGATCACCTTCACGTCGTCGTCCTCGACCGCGCGCTCGAACACGGCGTCGAGCGCGTACGTCATCACCGAGTTCTGGGCGTTGCGGTAGTCGGGGCGGTTGAGCGTCACGAATGCGACACCGTCGCGCACTTCGTAGGTGACGACGTCACCCTCGTCCGGAACCGTCATTTTCTTCTCCTCACGCAGAACGTTTTTCATGACCTTCCCGGAGGGGTTCCGGGGGAGGGAGTCGACGAAGCGCACCGACCGGGGCACCTTGAAATTGGCGAGTCGCTCCTTGCAGAACGCGACCACGTCGTCCTCGGCGAGCGTGACGCCCGGCTTGGCGACCACGTAGGCCCGCCCGACCTCGCCCATCCGCTGGTCGGGAACACCGATGACGGCAGACTCCGCGATACCGTCGAGTCGGGCAAGAGCGTTCTCCACCTCAGCGGGATACACGTTGAAACCGCCGGAGATGTACATGTCCTTGAGGCGGTCGGTGATGTCGACGTAACCGCGGTCGTCCAGGGTGCCGACGTCGCCGGTGTGCAGCCAGCCGTCCGCATCGATGGTCTTGGCGGTGGATTCGGGGTCGTCGAGGTAGCCGAGCATCACGTTCTCGCCGCGCACCAGGATCTCCCCCTGGTCACCGATCCGGACCTCCATCCCGGGGATCGCGCGACCCGACGTCGTCGAGACGGTCACCGGGTCGTCGTCGGTCCGGCACATCGTGACCACCACCGCCTCCGTCTGGCCGTAGGCGGTGAGGACGGCGTCGAAGCTCAGCTCCGACTGCATCCGTTCGACGAGCGCGACCGGAACGGCGGCCGCGCCCGTGATCGCCACCCGCAGGCTGGACAGGTCGTACTTCGGACGGTCCGGGTGGTCGAGGACCGACTGGAAGATCGTGGGGGCGCCGGGCAGCACGGTGATCTGCTCGTCGTGCACGGTCGCCATCACCCTCGGCACGTCGAACACCGCCATCGGCACCACCGTCGCGCCGTTCAGCAGGCACACCAGGAACCCCGCCTTGTACCCGAAGGTGTGGAAGAACGGGTTGATGATCAGGTAGTTGTCGTCGGAGGTCACCTCGGCGCACTCACCCCACGCCTGCGCGATGCCCACCGACTGCCGGTGCGCACTCATCACACCCTTGCTGCGGCCCGTCGTGCCCGACGTGAACATGACGTCGGAGACGTCGTCGGGGGACACGGCGGCGGCGCGGACGTCGGCCTCGGCGCGGGTGTCCTCGTCGGAGAGGGCGAGGAAGTCGTCGAAGCCGAAGACGCCGGGCAGCTCGACGTCGCCACCGTCGACCGGAACGCGGACGACGGTCGGCAGGTCGAGAGTGCTCGACTCGTCGCGCAGCGAGGCGTACCGGTCGGTGCCGAGGAAGTTACCCGCGACCACCAGCGCGGTGGTTTTGGTGCGCTCGAGAATGTCGAGGGCCTCGGTGGCCGTGTACCGGGTATTGATCGGGACGAGAGTCGCGCCGGCGTAGTGGATGCCGAGCGCCGCGACCACCCAGTGATACGTGTTGGGCGACCACACCGCGACGTGATCGCCGGGCCGCACGTCCTGTGAGCTGAGTGCGGCGGCGAAATCGCGGACACGGTCGTGCAGTTGTGTGAAGGTCAGACGGACGTCGCCGTCCGCCACGGCTGTGAGCTCGCCGAATTCGCGTGCGGCCCGTTTCAGGGCGGACGGGGTGGTTGTCGGTTGTTCGGTCACTGGGCTCCCTACCTACCTAGCAAGTGCTTGGTAGGTTATCTTACAGACGTGGACCAGAGCGAGAGCCCGGACGGGCTGATCACCGACGAAGACTTTGCGCAGACCGTCAGGACGTGGCTGAACGACAACCTCACCGGCGACTTCGCCCGGCTGAAAGGCAAGGGCGGCCCCGGCAGCGAGCACGAGTTCTTCGAGGAACGGCTCGCCTGGGACCGTCATCTGGCCGCGGCAGGATGGACCTGCCTCGGCTGGCCGAAGGAGCACGGCGGACGCGGAGCCACGCTGGCCCAGCAGGTGGTGTTCCATCAGGAGTACGCGAAGTCGGGGGCGCCGGCGCGGGTCAGCCATGTCGGCGAGGAACTGCTCGGTCCGACGCTCATCGCGTTCGGCACCGAGGAGCAGAAGCGTCGCTTCCTTCCCGGAATCAACACCGTGACCGAACTGTGGGCACAGGGCTACTCCGAACCGGGCGCCGGTTCCGATCTCGCCAACGTCGCGACCACCGCGCGCCTCGACGCCGACAAGTGGGTGATCAACGGGCAGAAGGTATGGACGTCCCTCGCGCACGTCGCCCAGTGGGCGTTCGTCCTCTGCCGCACCGAACCAGGATCCAAGCGGCACCAGGGCCTGAGCTTCCTGCTCGTCCCGCTCGACCAGCCCGGCATCACGGTCCGGCCCATCCAGCAACTCACCGGCACCTCCGAGTTCAACGAGGTGTTCTTCGACGACGCCGTCACCGACGCGGATCTGGTGGTCGGGGAGCCGGGCGACGGCTGGCGGGTCGCGATGGGGCTGCTCACGTTCGAGCGCGGCGTGTCCACGCTCGGGCAGCAGATCGGTTTCGCCCGCGAACTGCAGGGCGTCGTCGACCTCGCGAAGGCGAACGGTGCGGCGACCGACCCGAACATCCGCGAGAAGATCGCCCGCGCGTGGGTCGGGCTCCGGGTGATGCGGGCACACGCCCTGCGCACCCTGGAAGCGGTCGACGCCGGGACCTCCGGCGCGGAGGCGTCCGTCGCGAAGCTGCTGTGGGCCAACTGGCACCGCGACCTCGGTCAGCTGGCCATGGAAGTGCAGGGCGCGGTGTCGCTGCTCGCCCCGGCCGATCCGTCGTCCGACGTCACGGACCCCGAACATCTCGAACTGGGTGATTGGCAGAGGCTCTTCCTCTTCACCCGCGCCGACACGATCTACGGCGGATCCAACGAGATCCAGCGCAACATCATCTCCGAGCGCGTGCTCGGACTTCCCCGAGAGGCACGACCGTGACCCAGACATCCCCGCTCGCCACCGCGCCCGTCGAGACTCCGGGACACGACCTGCTGAAAGACAAGAAGGTCGTCGTCACCGCCGCGGCGGGAACCGGCATCGGCTACGCGTCCGCGCGACGCGCCCTGCTCGAGGGCGCCGACGTGCTGGTGTCCGACTGGCACGAACGACGGCTCGGCGAGACGCGGGAGAAGCTCGCCGCCGAGTTCCCGGGGCAGGTAGTCGAGGCGCTGACGTGTGACGTGTCGAGCACGGAGCAGGTGAATGCGCTGATCGCCGGCGCCGCCGAGCGGCTCGGCCGGATCGACGTCCTCGTCAACAACGCCGGGCTCGGCGGCGAGACCCCGCTCGTCGATATGACGGACGAGGAGTGGGATCGCGTCCTCGACATCACACTGAACGGCACGTTCCGGGCCACCCGCGCGGCGCTGCGCTACTTCAAGGGTGTGGAGCACAACGGCGTGCTGGTCAACAATGCGTCCGTCCTCGGGTGGCGGGCGCAGCACTCGCAGGCTCACTACGCGGCGGCGAAAGCCGGAGTCATGGCCCTGACCCGGTGCAGCGCGATCGAGGCCGCCGAGTACGGCGTCCGGGTCAACGCCGTCGCGCCCTCCATCGCGCGGCATGCGTTCCTCGCGAAGGTGACCAGCGAGGAACTCCTCGACAAGCTGGCGTCCGACGAGGCGTTCGGCCGCGCCGCCGAGGTATGGGAAATCGCCGCCACCATCGCCATACTCGCCAGCGACTACACCACCTACCTCACCGGCGAGGTCGTGTCGGTCTCGTCGCAGAGGGCGTAGCCGCCCCGTGCGCCTTTTTGGTAGCTCCGACAACCAGAAAGGCGCACGGGGCCGAAGGCCCTAACAAGCGCTTGGTTGATAGGATGTGACGATGACGCCACCCCCCGCCGACGACACGTCCGGCAAGTCCGGACGCCGGACCGAACTCCTCGACATCGCGGCCACCCTGTTCGCCGAACGCGGCCTGCGGGCCACCACCGTGCGCGACATCGCCGACGCCGCGGGCATTCTGTCGGGCAGCCTGTACCACCACTTCGACTCGAAGGAGTCGATGGTCGACGAGATCCTACGGGGCTTCCTCGACGACCTGTTCGGCAAGTATCGCGAGATCGTCGCGTCCGGACTCGACTGTCGCGCGACCCTCGAAGCGCTGGTCACCACGTCGTACGAGGCGATCGACGCGTCGCACTCCGCGGTCGCGATCTACCAGGACGAGGTGAAGCACCTCGTCGCGAACGAACGCTTCGCGTACCTGTCCGAACTGAACACCGAATTCCGCGAGCTGTGGATGGGTGTGCTCGAGGCGGGTGTGAAGGACGGCAGCTTCCGCGCCGACATCGACGTCGAGCTCGCCTTCCGATTCCTCCGCGACACCGCCTGGGTCGCCGTCCGCTGGTACCGGCCCGGCGGCTCGGTCACGGTCGACACCGTGGCCAAGCAATACCTCTCGATCGTCCTCGACGGACTTGCGAGTCCCGATAACTGACTAGGAGTTCCACATGACCGAGGCCTACATCGTCGACGCCGTTCGCACGCCGATCGGCAAGAAGAACGGTGGACTGTCCGGCGTGCATCCCGCCGACCTGGGTGCGCACGTCATCAAGGCCCTCGTCGAGCGCACGGGCATCGACCCGGCCCGTGTCGACGACGTCGTCTTCGGTTGCGTCGACGCGATCGGCGGGCAGGCGGGCAACATCGCCCGCACCGCGTGGCTCGCCGCCGGCTACCCGGAGGAGGTCCCAGGGGTCACGGTGGACCGGCAGTGCGGGTCGAGTCAGCAGGCCGTGCACTTCGGTGCGCAGGCGATCCTGAGCGGCACCGCCGACCTGATCGTCGCCGGCGGTGTGCAGAACATGAGCCAGATCCCGATCGCGTCGGCGATGGTGGTCGGTCAGCAGTACGGATTCGACACCCCGTTCGGCGGATCGACGGGCTGGACGGAACGCTACGGCGACCAGGAAGTGTCGCAGTTCAACGGCGCCGAACTGATCGCGGACAAGTGGGACATCAGCCGCGAGGAACTCGAGCGCTGGGCGTTGCAGAGCCACGAGCGTGCGCGGACGGCCATCGCCGAGGGTCGCTTCGACCGCGAGATCGTCCCGTTCGGTGACGTGACGACGGACGAGGGTCCCCGCGAGACCAGCCTCGAGAAGATGGCCGCGCTGAAGACCCTCACCGAAGGGGGACGTCTCACCGCCGCGGTCGCGAGCCAGATCTCCGACGGTGCGAGCGCGGTGCTGCTGGCCTCACCGGAAGCGGTCGAGAGGTACGGCCTGACCCCCCGTGCCCGTATCCACCACCTCAGTGCCCGCGGCGCCGACCCGATCTTCATGCTCAGCGCCCCGATCCCCGCCACGCGCTACGCGCTGGAGAAGACGGGCCTGAGCATCGACGACATCGACCTGGTCGAGATCAACGAGGCATTCGCACCGGTCGTCCTCGCGTGGATCAAGGAGATCGGCGCCGATCCGGCGAAGGTGAATGTCAACGGCGGCGCGATCGCCCTCGGCCACCCGCTCGGCGCGACCGGCACGAAGCTGATGGCCACACTCCTCAACGAACTCGAGCGCACCGGCGGCCGCTACGGCTTGCAGACCATCTGCGAGGGCGGCGGCACAGCCAACGCCACCATCATCGAACGCCTGTGAGTACTTCTTAACCGCGGGTGGTTAATAAGTACTCACGGGCGCGAAGCGCTAGGCTCGAATCCACAGGTGACGAGTCCTGAACGGGGCCGTGATGCACGAGTTGGCAATCACCCAGAGCGTCGTCGACGCCGTCTGCGAGACCGCCGCGGGACGGACGGTCCACAGCGTGCGCGTGCAGGTGGGGGCGTTGACGGCCGTGGTCGCCGATTCGATGCAGTTCTGTTTCGAACTGGTCACCGAAGGGACCGTTGCGCACGGTGCCCGTCTCGACATCGACCACACCCCGGGCGGTGCGCACTGCCGTGAGTGCGGCGAGGACTTCGCGCTCACGGACCTGGTGTTGCTGTGCCCGTGCGGAAGTGCGGACGTGGAGGTCACGTCGGGTCGGGAACTACGAATCCTCTCGATGGAAGTGAGTTGACGCAAATGTGTGCCACCTGTGGATGCGGAGACGAGACCGGAACCAGGATCACGGTGCCCCACGAGCACCCACACGACCACGAGCACCCACACGACCACGAGCACCCACACGACCACGAGCACCCGCACGACCACAACCACGACCACGACCACACGCACGAACACCCGCACACGCATGAACACCCGCACACTCACGAACACCCGCACACTCACGAACACCCCCACGAGCACGCGACCGAGACGGTGACCCTCGAGCAGAAGGTGCTGGCGAAAAACGACCTCACGGCGGAGCGCAACCGGGGCTGGCTGGCCGGACGCGGTGTGCTCGCCCTCAACGTGATGAGCTCGCCGGGGTCCGGGAAGACGACGCTGCTCGAACGCACCATCGCCGACATCGGTGGGCAGCGACGTGTCTCGGTGGTGGAGGGCGACCAGGAGACGATGCTCGACGCCAACCGCATCAAGGCGACGGGATGTGCTGTGGTGCAGGTGAACACGGGCGCGGGGTGTCATCTCGACGCCGAGATGATGCGGGACGCGCTGACCGCCCTCGACCCCGAGCCGAACTCGCTGCTGTTCATCGAAAATGTCGGGAACCTCGTCTGTCCGGCACT
Source organism: Rhodococcus sp. NPDC127593 (assembly GCF_042671975.1). Lineage (NCBI taxonomy): Bacteria > Bacillati > Actinomycetota > Actinomycetes > Mycobacteriales > Nocardiaceae > Rhodococcus > Rhodococcus sp. NPDC127593. The sequence continues at coordinate 27,554 of NZ_JBHXWI010000004.1, forward strand.
GTTCGATCTCGGTGAGAAGAGCAGGGTGGTGGTGATCTCGGTGACCGAGGGGACGGACAAGCCGCTCAAGTACCCGCACATGTTCGCGGCGGCGAACCTCGTGATCGTGAACAAGGCGGACCTGTTGCCGTACGTGGACTTCGACGTCGATCTGTGCACGAAGTATGCCCGGTCGGTGAACCCCGACCTGCAGATGATCACGCTGTCGGCGACGACGGGTCAGGGCATTGCGCAGTGGTACGACTGGATTGCCAAGCAATGACCCCTCTACACGACGGGGCCGAACTACGCGGTGCGACGCGCCGGGGACCGTTGACATCCGCTCGGCGGCGGAGCTAAATAAATATCAGCGCCACGCAGGTGGGCCGACGGTCGACTCCGGTGGCGACAGGAGTTGTGTTCACTCCGGAAAGCGACCTGCTATGCCGACACAGGAAGCAATCAACGCCGAGGACACCCTGATTCACGTGCTGTGGATCAATGCGGGACTCAGTTGCGACGGCGATTCGGTGGCCTTGACGGCTGCGACGCAGCCCAGTGTCGAGGAGATTGCTCTGGGAGCCCTGCCGGGCCTACCCAAAGTGGCCGTGCACTGGCCGCTGATCGACTTCGAGAACGGCCCGGAGGGCGGCGCCGACGACTTCCTGGAGTGGTTCTGGAAGGCGGACCGCGGCGAGCTCGAACCGTTCGTCCTGGTGGTGGAGGGTTCCATCCCGAACGAGCAACTTCACGACGAGGGCTACTGGTGCGGTTTCGGCAACAACCCCGAGACGGGCCAGCCGGTGACGACGAGTGAATGGCTCGATCGTCTGGCTCCGAAGGCGACGGCGATCGTCGCGGCGGGGACGTGCGCCACGTACGGCGGTATCCACGCGATGGCGGGTAATCCCACCGGTGCGATGGGCGTTCCCGACTATCTCGGCTGGGATTGGAAGTCGAAGGCGGGCATCCCGATCGTCTGCGTTCCCGGCTGCCCGATCCAACCGGACAATCTGTCGGAGACCTTGACGTATCTCCTCTACATGGCCACCGAGCAGGCGCCCATGATTCCGCTCGACGACGCTCTGCGTCCGCAATGGCTGTTCGGGGCCACGGTGCACGAGGGCTGCGACCGCGCCGGCTACTACGAGCAGGGTGATTTCGCCACCGAGTACGGCTCGCCCAAGTGCATCGTGAAGCTGGGGTGCTGGGGTCCCGTCGTCAAGTGCAACGTCCCGAAGCGGGGCTGGATCAACGGTGTCGGTGGGTGCCCGAATGTGGGCGGTATCTGCATCGGGTGCACGATGCCGGGCTTCCCGGACAAGTTCATGCCGTTCATGGACGAACCGCCGGGCGGCAAGATCTCCACCGCGGCGTCCGGACTGTACGGATCCGCCATTCGGAGCCTGCGCAAGATCACCAAGACCACCTTGGACAAAGAGCCGCACTGGCGCAGTCGCGGTACGAAACTGACCACGGGCGCCACACGCACCTGGTAGTCCCGCTCGGGGTCTCGGGCGGTAATCCGCCGGCCTCGAACACTGAGAGGTACGTCGATGACAACGATCATTCCGGAACCTTCGCACAAGTCGGAATCCGACGGCCTGGTCGAGATGGCGTGGGATCCGATCACGCGCATCGTGGGCAGCCTGGGCATCTACACGAAGATCGACTTCAAGCAGAAGGAAGTCGTGGAGTGCCACAGCACCTCGTCGATCTTCCGCGGCTATTCGATCTTCATGAAGGGCAAGGATCCCCGCGACGCCCACTTCATCACCAGCCGCATCTGCGGCATTTGTGGCGACAACCATGCGACGTGTTCGTGCTACACCCAGAACATGGCGTACGGTGTGCAGCCGCCGCACATCGGCGAGTGGATCGTCAACCTCGGCGAGGCCGCGGAATACATGTTCGACCACAACATCTTTCAGGAAAACCTCGTTGGCGTGGACTTCTGCGAGAAGATGGTCTCCGAGACGAATCCGGGGGTGCTCGCGCAGGCCGAGAAGACCGAGGCGCCGCACGCCGGTGAGCACGGCTACAAGACCATCGCCGACATCATGCGTTCGCTCAACCCGTTCACCGGTGAGTTCTATCGGGAGGCGTTGCAGGTCAGCCGGTGGACGCGAGAGATGTTCTGCCTCATGGAAGGTCGGCACGTCCACCCGTCCACCCTGTATCCGGGTGGCGTGGGCACGGTCGCGACGATCCAGTTGATGACCGACTACACGACGCGCCTGATGCGCTACGTGGAGTTCATGAAGAAGGTCGTCCCCATGCACGACGACCTGTTCGATTTCTTCTACGAGGCGATGCCCGGCTACGAGAAGGTCGGCCTGCGCCGGACGCTTCTCGGCTGCTGGGGGTCCTTCCAGGATCCCGCGGTGTGCAACTTCTCCTACAAGGACATGGAGAAGTGGGGACGGGCCATGTTCGTGACGCCCGGCATCGTGGTCGACGGCAAACTGATCACGACGTCCCTCGTCGACATCAATCTGGGCATCCGAATCCTGCTGGGCAGTTCGTATTACGACGACTGGACCGACCAGGAGATGTTCGTGAAGAACGATCCGCTCGGGAACCCGGTCGACCGCAGGCATCCGTGGAACCAGCACACCAACCCGCACCCGCAGAAACGCGACATGGAGGACAAGTACAGCTGGGTGATGTCGCCGCGGTGGTTCGACGGCACCGATCACCTCGCGCTGGACACCGGCGGCGGGCCGCTGGCCCGGCTCTGGAGTACCGCCCTCGCGGGCCTCGTCGACATCGGGTACGTGCAGTCGACCGGGCACAGCGTGAAGATCAACCTGCCGAAGACCGCGCTGAAGGGCCCGGTCGAGTTCGAATGGAAGATCCCGCAGTACGGCAGCAACACGATCGAGCGGGACCGGGCGCGGACCTACTTCCAGGCCTACGCGGCGGCGTGTGCGCTGCATTTCGCGGAGAAGGCGCTCGCCGAGATCCGGGCCGGGCACACGAAGACGTGGGAGAAGTTCGAGGTCCCCGACGAGGGCATCGGCTGTGGCTTCACGGAGGCGGTGCGCGGAGTTCTGTCGCACCACATGGTGATCCGCGACGGCAAGATCGCGAACTACCACCCGTATCCGCCGACGCCGTGGAACGCGAACCCGCGCGACAGCTTCGGGACGCCGGGACCGTACGAGGACGCGGTGCAGGGTCAGCCCATCTTCGAGGAGAACGACCGGGAGCACTTCAAGGGCATCGACATCATGCGGACCGTCCGCAGTTTCGACCCCTGCCTGCCGTGTGGCGTGCACATGTACCTCGGTGAGGGAAAGACACTGGAGAAGCTGCATTCGCCCACCCAGTCCGTGACCGGCGAGTGACGAGGGACGCATGGAAAGTGCTGGATCGGAGACGTGGGGGAGTGACGCAGTAGAGGAAGCCCCCGATCGGTGGCGGACAGCCGGCGAGCGGATCGACAGCCTGTTGGACGCGAGTTCGACAGGTGGCTCGGTGGCACGTGAGCGTGCGGAACAACTCGTCCGGGAGGTCGTCGAGCTGTACGGGGCCGGGTTGCAGCGGGTCCTCGAGATCATCGGCGACCGCGACGACGACCTCGTCGAAAGGCTGGCCGCCGACGAACTCGTCGCCAGCCTGCTGCTGGTCAACGGGCTTCATCCGCACGGCGTCGAGACGAGGGTCGCCACCGCGCTCGACAGTGTCCGTCCCTACCTGGGCTCCCACGGCGGTGACGTCGAACTGCTCGGCGTGGTGAACGGGGTGGTGCGGCTGAGGCTGACCGGCAGTTGTCAGAGCTGCCCGTCCTCTGCGGTGACTTTGGAACTCGCCGTCAAGGACGCCGTGCTGGCCGCCGCCCCGGAGACCGTGGACATCGAGGTGGTGGGGGCGACACCCGCCGCCGGGTCCGGGCTGATCGCCGCGGAATCACTGTTCTCCCATGTGCATTCGGACGGATCGGACGGGTCGATTAACACCGGGACATGGGTGTCGGTGCCCGAGCTGGACGAGCTCACGCCGGGTGAGGTAGCGGGTTTCTCGGTGGCCGGGCTGCCGATCCTGGTGTGCCGAATAGGGGAGCAGCTGTTCGCCTACCGGGACCGGTGCGCCGCCTGCACCAATTCGCTGGCCGGCGCCACCCTGCAGCGGAAAGCGGGCGGGCAGGTCGGTGACGCGGTGCTGCGCTGTCCGTCGTGCCGGGCACACTTCGACCCACGCCGGGCGGGCCTCCGCCTGGACGGCGACGCCGACGCCGAAACGCTGGCGCCGCTTCCGGTGCTCGTGCGCGAGGGTGTCGTCTCCGTCGCGGTACCCGCCGCGGAGGTGGCGTGATGAGCCCGTCGGGCAACGGGTTGCGGATTCTGCAGCGCATCGCGTCCGAGCGGCCGAAACCGGTGGTCGGGGAGCGGTGCGACATGTGCGCCGAGCCGATCGCCGACGCGCATCAGCACGTGGTCAACGTGCAGGACCGGCAGCTGATGTGCGTGTGCCGCGGGTGCTATCTGCTGTTCACCGACGAGAGCGCCGAACTGCGCTTCCGGGCCGTCCCGGAACGCTACCTGTCGTTTCCCCGTTTCGAGCTCGCACCGGGACGCTGGGACGAATTGGAGATCCCCGTCGGGCTCGCGTTCGTGTTCCGGAACTCGTTGCTGGCCAAGACCGTCGCGTTCTATCCCGGACCGGCCGGGGCCACCGAATCGGAGCTTCCGCTCGACGCCTGGGACGGCGTGCTCGCCGCCAATCCGGCACTCGGACAGCTCGCCGCCGACACGGAGGCGCTGCTACTGCGTGTGCCCGAGCACGGTGAGGGCGACCCTGAGTGTTATCTCGTCCCCATCGATGCCTGCTACCAGCTCGTGGGCGAATTACGGCAGGTGTGGCGGGGATTCGACGGCGGCCAGGACGCTCGCCGGGTCATCGACGCGTTCTTCGAGACGGTGCGCTCACGCAGTCGCGTCGCGAAGGAGCCGACGTGACCGAGTTGTCCTTCCACGTCGAGGACGTGTTCCCGGAGCCGTTCGCGGTTGCGCCGAATCTCACTGCGCGCGTCGCGGTAACGGAGTCGACCGGTGCCGTGGTGCACGCGATGGCCGTCCGCTGCCAGGTCCGCATCGACCCGCAACGCCGCCGCTACACGGACGGCGAGGCGGAGGGCCTCCTCGATCTGTTCGGGCCCCGCGAGCGGTGGACGGCCACGCTCAAGCCCTTCCAGTGGATGCAGACCAGCACGGTGGCCCAGGGGTTCACCGGGTCGAGTGTGGTGGAGTTGCCGCTGCCGTGCACGTACGACTTCGAGGTGACGGCCGCGAAATATCTGCACGCCCTGGACGACGCCGGGGCGACGGTGCCGCTGGTGTTCCTGTTCAGCGGAACGGTCTTCACCCGCGGGGTCGCCGGGTTCGGGGTGGAACGCATCCCGTGGGACCGCGAGTCGACCTACGACCTGCCGGTGGCGGTGTGGCGCGAACTGGTTCAGGCGCACTATCCGAACACGGGGTGGGTGCGCCTCGACCACGACACGCTCGCGGCGTTGGCGCGCTACAAGGCGGCGCACGGTCTGATCGGACTGGACGTCGCCATTTCGGACCTGCTGCAGGGAGCCGGGGAGGTGATCGCATGATCTCCCCGGCGTCCCTGCAGCGAGTACGTGCCGTGGCCGACGCGGTCCTGTACGAGGGCTACCTGCTGTATCCGTATCGTGCGAGTTCGTCGAAGAACCAGTCGCGGTGGCAGTTCGGAGTCCTCGGGCCGTCGGGTGCGGCGGAGTCGGGGGTCGGCGAGGAACCGCGCATGTCCTGTCAGACCCTGATGCTGGCCGGCGACGGAGCGGGGGTGAACGTCACCCTCCGATTCCTGCAGCTTCAGGTGCGCAGTGTCGAACGCGCGGTCGCGGACTCGGCGGAGTTCGTTCGCGTCGACGAACTGACCGTCGCGGGCGTGAGCTGGCTCAGCTGGGACGAGGCGGTGGAGCGCGAATTCGATCTCGGCACCCTGCACCCCGCGCAGTGGCCGGGCGAACGCAACCTCGACGTCCACATCGACGGCGGCACGGAGGTGGAGGAACTGCGGGGCGAGGACGGAATCTGCGTCGGCCGCGTGGTGCGCACCCGGTGGCCCGCGCACGCCGTCGTGACGGTGGGCAGCGACGGCGTCGACGGGCTGAACCGGGTGCGGGTGTCGGTCGACAACGCGACCACCGCGCAGGACGCCGCCGGCTGGGACAAGGACTCGGCGATCCGGCAGTCGCTGATCGGCGCCCATCTGATCCTGGCGGCCGAGAACACCGAGTTCGTCTCACTTCTCGAACCTCCCGCAGAGGCGGCGCAACTCGCGGGCACGTGCGCGCACGAACGGTGCTACCCGGTACTGGCCGGGCTGCCGGGGGAGACGGACCTCGTCCTGGTGTCGCCGATCATCCTGTACGACCACCCCGAGGTGGCCGAGCAGAGCGACGGGGCACTGTTCGACGCCACCGAGATCGACGAGATCCTCACACTGCGCGTCATGACCCTCACCGAGGAGGAGAAGCGGCAGGCCCGCGCCACCGACCCGCTTGCCGCCCAGATCATCGACCGGTGCGAGCAGATGTCGCCGGCGACGCTCGCTCAGATGCACGGCATCCTCCGGGATCCGCACCTCCCCGACCCGCACCTCCCCGACATGGGTCTCGTCCCGGAACTGACCGACGACATGCCGTGGTGGGATCCGGACGCCGACACCGCCGTTCGCCCCGACGTCGACGGCGTGATCGTGAACGGCGTCCGGGTGGCGAAGGGCACTGTCGTGCGAATCCACCCGTCGCGGCGCGCCGACGCCCAGGACCTGTTCTTCGCGGGACAGTTGGCTCGCGTGGTGACCGTGCACGCCGACGTCGACGGTGGCACCCACGTCGGCGTCGTGCTGGTGGACGACCCTGCGTCGGAGTTGCACGAGTGGTACGGACGGTATCTGTACTTCGCCCCGGACGAGGTGGAGCCGGTCTCGGCAGACACCGGAAAGGATGGACAGCCATGAAGATTCTCGGAGAGATGACCACCGCGGCTCTGGCGTTGGTTGCGGTCGCGGGCGTAGCGGTCGCCGTCATCGCGATTCCCGACATCAGGCGATATCTGCGTATCCGGAAAATGTGAGACGCACGTGACGGTGGGCAGGCGGGTTCTGGTTGCCGGTGTGGGCAACATCTTCTTCGGCGACGACGGTTTCGGGCCCGAGGTATTGCGCGGGGTCGCGACGAGGTCGCTGCCGCCGGGAGTCCGCGCCGTCGATTTCGGCATTCGTGGAACGCATCTGGCCTATGAGCTGCTCGACGGGTGGGCCGCACTCCTGCTGGTGGATGCGGTGCCCGATCGCGGCGAGCCCGGGGCGTTGAGGGCATTCGAGGTGGGTCCCGATTCCGTCCCGGCGGCGCCGCTGGACGCGCACAGCATGGATCCGGGGGCGGTGTTCGCGAGTCTGCGCGCACTCGGCGGAACCCTGCCGCGGACCGTGGTCCTCGGCTGCCAGGTGGAGAACACCGGCGAGGGAATCGGGCTCTCACCACGGGTCGAGGCCGTCGTCGGACCGGCCGTCGATATGGTGTTCGAGATCGTCGATCAACTGCTGGAGTCCGACTCCGCGGCAACGCTGCAACCGGGCGGGACGGAGGGCTGAATCATGTGTCTCGGTATTCCCGGTCAGGTGGTGCGCATACTGGAGGGCTACGGAAACCAACTTGCGCTCGTCGACGTCGTCGGCGAACAGCGCAAGGTGAACATCGGCATGCTGCCCGAGGACGTCAGCCTGGAGCCGGGCGACTGGATCGTTATCCACATGGGTTTCGCCATGGAAAAGGTGGACGAGGCGGGTGCGGAGAAGGCGATGGCGGGGCTGGAAATGATGGGACGCTCACGGACGGCGGACGACGACTAGCCCTGCGTCCCGGCATGATGGGGATCCGGCGGCCCGGCGACGAAGTCGCGTGCCCGGTTCCAGCGGGCGTGGTAATGCTCGTCGAAACGTGCCTCGGAGCGGGCCATCCGGCGCGGTCTCGTCGGGTAGCGGCGAACCGCCCACCATGAATCGGGCTTGGCCAGGCGGATCGCGCCGACGATCGCGACCGGCTGGAACACGACTCCGACGATCCCCGTGACGAATTTGCCCTTGAGCAGGCAGATCACCGAGATGCCGAGCGTGACGAACAAGTAACCGATCGACGCCCACCATTCGGTGGAGCCGATCCGTCCGGTCACGAGTTCGGCGCCCCCGATCATCAAACCGGTGATCATCAGCGCGCAGAAGATCGCGTCCACGGACTTGCGGCCGGAGGTGCTCCAATACACGTCGTCGAGGTGGACCCACAGCGCGAACTCGTCGAACGTGAGCGCGAGACCGACCCCGAATGCTGCCGCGAAGACGTTGAGCGCCGTGCCCTCGGGGGTGGTGGCGATGAGTGCCACCCCGGCCAGCGTCATCAGGAGGATCCCGAGAACCTGGTGGTGGAGGTGCACGCCGCCGACGGTGATATCGCCGATCAGACCCCCCTCCGGCTCCGTCGCGTCGTCCGCGTCCGCAGCTCCCGATTGCGCGCGGATCCGGCGGGTGATGAGCCGGGTAACGACGAACGTGACCAGCACCGCGATGAACAGCCACATCACGGGATACAGGACCACTACCCGGCTGTCGCCTTCGGTGTCCACGACGATCTCGGCGAGAAGGGCCATCTCGACACTCCGTCAGGTGGGGGAATCATCCTCTATCCGGGTATACACCCCGCTCGCGGACGGCGGACGAAGACTGGACGTTCCGCTCGACGGAGAATCCGAGTCCGTGCCCGTCCCAGGTCTCGTCGACGGACTTCACGCCGGGAAGCTCTCCAGGGGACCGTGGTCGACGACCCCACCCGCGGCGGTCCACAGGCGGGTGGGGTCGTACCAGTGGTCGCGGCCGATCAGGTCGAGGTGTCGTTCGGTGAGGCCGTGCCGGGCGCCGGCAGTCACCGCGTCGTCGAAGGTGAGACTCGTGGCCGGCAGTCGGAGACGACCCGCGTTCGCGAGTGCCTGCCCGAGTTCGCGCACGGTCACGGGGTCGGGATGGCACGCGTGGAGCACGTCGCCGGGGCGTGTGGGAGGCTGCGCGGCGAGGGTGGCGAGGAGTCGGGCGAGGTCGTTCACCGCGATGATCGAGATCCGGGATCGTCCCTCGTCGACCCAGGCCCCCAACGCCTCGAGGATCTGGATGAAGCCGGGGAGGAACCAGCGGTCGCCGGGGCCGTGGACGAAGCCGGGCCGGACGACGCAGCCGCCCCGTTCGAGGACGCGGTGTTCGGCGGCCAGCCTGCTCGCGCTCAGCGCCGAGACGGGTGCGGGCGTGGCCTCGAACTCACCGATTCCGCTGTGCGGCCCGGACCCGTACACGCCGATGGTGCTGACGTAGATCACCCGGCTGATGCCGTTCCGGGCCGCGGCGGCAAGCAGATTCTCGGTGCCCGCGACGTTCACGGTGACGCAGTGCGCCGGGTCGTTCCCGGTGTAGGAGGCGGCGTGGATCACGACATCGACGCCGGTGAGTGCCATTTCGAGGCTCGCCGGATCGGTCAGATCCGCCCGGGCGAGCACGACGCCGGGAACGTCCACGTGTGAAGGTGTGCGTGCGACCGCGGTGCAGTGGATTCCGGTCGCCGCCAGTGCCGTCACGGTGGCCGATCCGACGAAGCCTGTGGCTCCCACCACCGCGACACGGACTGGCCCGGACGGTGTTCGACCGCGGTCCGATGAGGTCGACGCTGGTACCGTCTCTCCGGGCAATGGGCACGTGGTCCGTGCTTTCATCGTCATCGTTCTTCTCTCGTGCGGCAGGGAAAGGTGTGAACGTGGTTCAGCAGGCGCGTGCTGCGGCGACCCGACAGCAGATCGTCCGCGGGGCGGCGGAGATGTTCGAGAAGTCGGGGTTCGAAGGAGCCAGACTCGGCAACATCGTCGAGAACGCCGGAATCACGAAGGGGGCCTTGTACTTCCATTTCCGTTCGAAAGAGGATCTGGCACGATTCATCATCGGTGAGCAACACCGGATCTCCATCGCGTCGGTCGAAGCGATCGGCCGCGAGCAGGTTTCGGCGATCGAGCAGATCGTGATGCTCTGTCACGAGATGGCCCGGCAGATCGTGAACGACCCGATCGTGCGAGCCGGTATCCGGATCACCCTCGAACTCAGTGCCGACGACCAGGGCCCTGCCGATCCTTATCTCGACTGGATCAACAGTTGCGAGATGCTCGCCACGCGGGCAGTCGAGCAGGGGGACCTCCTCGCGGACATCGACCCGCCGAGGCTGGCGCGGTTCGTCATCGGCGCCTTCACCGGTGTCCAGACCGTCTCTCAGGTCTTGACGCAGCGGACGGACCTCGAGCAACGCGTCGACGACATGTGGGGCTTCCTGCTTCCCGGGATCATGCCCGCGACCCGCCATCAGGACATCGCCCGGATCCGCCGGGCCCGCTGGACACCCGAGGACGCCGACTAGCGCGCGCATGCGCTCACCGCGGTAGGGGCCAGCGCCGCGGTTCCCCGGACGACCGCCACGCCGTCCTGTCGTATCGACCCCCGGACCGACAACGCGTCGTCGTCGACCAGGTCCAGCCGGATCGTCGCTCGCTCGTCGAGTTCGGCGAACCGGTGGAAGGTGGCGCCGAGCGATTCGAGGTGCGCGTCGGGCAGACCGAGCCGGGCGCAGGCACCCTGCCGAAGCGCCTCGAGGAGCAGCATCCCCGGAACGTGATCACACGGATGGTCGAACAGGACGGGGTGCGCGGTGTCGACCCGCAATTCCCACTCGTTGCGCGCGACCTGCGGGCCCAGGACCACGTGCGCGTCGTCGAGATGACCGACCAGCCCGGAGAGGACAGGGTCGGAGCACCGGGGCGTCCCGACCATTCGCGGTCCGCGCTCACCCCACCGGGCCCGTGAGTACGCGGCCGGAGGAAACACTGCCGCGTGACCCGTCGCGGTGCCCACGTCCTGTCCGCCGAGCCGGAACCGCAGGTCCACGCGGAAGGCGGACAGCGCCCCGCCGCGGTAAACGTAATCGGACACGGTGACCTCGACGATCACGTCGGCGGCCGCCGCACCCACCACGAGCGCGCCGGGCACCGCCTGCACCCGGAGATGCTGCATGACGAACCGGTTCGGCAGCGGGACCGAGAAGCGGGTGTGTCCCAGGTAGATCGCCGTCTGCCGGAGCGTTTCCGCCAGCAGCATGCTGTCGTAGCGCCCATCCCGGGAGCGGTAGAAGCCGTGCAGGCGGGGCCACTGCGCGGCGACCACGAACCGATCCGGCCCCGGTAGCGACACACAGTCGGTGAGGAAGACCTCGGCCACGGATTGGCGATGGACGTACCTGCGCGGCACGGTCCGCTCGAACGACATCGGGGGAAGCGCATCGGGCATCGCACGGGAAACTCGCGCCACAACCCCATCTCCCCACAGAACCGGTCGGCCCGATGCCGCGGACCCGCCGAACTATAGAACACAGACCGCGCGGTCTGTGATGTGGGGAGTGCGTCGTTACCGGCCCTTCAAACTTCCGATCCGAAGCGACCCCGCGCTGCTGCCCTCGTCGAGTTCCTCCTCGACCTCCCGGACGTACTCCTCCGGATCTTTGTCCGACGTGTCCACATCCCTCGTGGAACGGTGAACGAGGAAGTATTCGGCGAAGCGCCGCCCGAGCGACTCGCGAAGATCCCCCGATGCGCTCCGGAAGTCAGCGAGGCCCTCGCGTTCCTCTTCGGCCATGTGCTCGTCGTTGGCCCGGCGCGTTCGGTCGACTTCCGCCCACCACTCCTCGGAGAGGATGGGGTATCCCGCCGCGGCTCGCACGCCGTAGCGGATGTCGTTGTGGTCCCCGATCGCGTCGAGGGTTTCCTCCTCGGCGTCCTCCTCGCCGACGCGGAGAAGCTGGGGATAGAAGATTTCCTCTTCGGCTGCAGCGTGCAGATCCAGGCGTTTCGCCAACGGTGTCCACACCGCCTCGACGGCAGTGATATCCACCCGGCGGTGAGCCTTCAATTCGTCCAGTGCGGCGAACTGTCGTCGGAACCACTCGTGGTCGGCGAAGATCAACTCGATGATGTCAGGCATGATTCGATCCTTCGTTGCATCAATCAGGCGGCTTCGCCGCCCGTGCGCCTTTTTGGTAGCGCGAACAACCAAAAAGACGCACGAGCCCGGAGGGCCTATCATTCCCCGGTCGCGGCCTCGAGATGTGCGGCAGAGGCCGCCTTGAGATGGGTGAGGTCGGACGCGACGGTCGCGAACGTGTATCCCTCCTCGAGTCGGCGAGCCGCTACTGCACCGTCGGGGGTGTGGATGCCCGCCGCGATGCCTGCCGCTGCGGCAGCTTCACGGACGCGGACCAGGGCTGCCTCGAACTCGTCGTCGACGCTCGGATCGCTCGGGTGCGCACCACCCACGGCGAGGCGCAGGTCCGACGGCCCGACGTAGACCCCGTCGAGTCCGGGGACGGCGCAGATCTCTTCCACGTTCGCCAGCCCCTGCGGCGTCTCGATCATCACGACGACGACCGTGTCGCGGTTGGCATCCGCCGGGGTCGGACCGATCCGCAGTTGTGAGCGCATCGGCCCGTACGAGCGAACGCCGGCAGGCGGGTACGTCGCGGCAGCAACGGCTCGGGCAGCTTCCTCTGCCGTGTTCACCAGCGGAACGATCACTCCCGCCGCGCCGGCGTCGAGTGCCCGGCCGATCGGCGTCGGATCGTTCGACTCGACCCGGATCATGCCGACCGTGGAACCGGAGGCATCGATGGCGGTGAGCCCCGCGACCATGCCGGAGTATCCGATCAGGCCGTGCTGGAGGTCGAGGGCGATGTAGTCCCAGCCGACGTGGGCGAGCCATTCCGTCGACACCGGGCTGTCGATGACGGACCAATAGCCGACGATCCGTTCCCGGCCGCGGAGTCGGGCGGCGAATTCCTGGGCGCTCATGAGGGCGATTTCTCCTAGCGGTTGTAGTTGGGCATGGGTCCGCGCAGGGCGCTGCCCACTTCGTCGCACGCGTCGATCAGTTCGTCGTCGAGTGTGCCCTTCGCGGCAGCGGCGATGTTCGACTGCAGGTGCGCGACCTTGGATCCCCCGAGGAGGATCGGCCCCGCCGCCGGCTTGGACACGAGCCAGCGCAGAGCGAGTTCGGTGAGCGGGATCCCGGCCTTGTCGGCGATCACGGACAACTGGGTGATCGCATCGAAGATCGCGGTGTTCCAGTACCGCTCCTTGTACATCTGCGCCAACCGCGAATCACCGAAGCGGCCGTCGGCCGGCTGGGCGTCGTACGAGTGCCGTCCGGTGAGGAGACCGCCACCGAGCGGGTTGTAGACCATCGTGATCAGTCCGGTGACCGCGGCGAATTCGACGTACTCCTCCTCGATCCGCCGGGCCAGCAGGTTGTAGAGCTGCTGGGCCACGATCGGACGGGGTGCCCCGACGGCGTCGGCCGTGTGGTTCAGCTCGGCGATCTGCCAGGCTGCGAAGTTGGAGATACCGAGGGCGCGGATCTTTCCCTCCGACACGAGTTCGGCGACGGTGGAGAGGGTGTCGGCGAGGGGTGTGGCCCGGTCGGGCTGATGGAGATAGAACAGATCGACGTAGTCGGTGTCCAGTCTCTTCAGGCTCGCCTCGACGCTCGCCCGGAGGCCCGCGGGGGACAGCGGTGAGTTGTCGCCCGCGTCGGGGTGCGGCATCCCTGCCTTGGTGGCGAGGGTGATGCGGTCGCGGCGCGTGCCGAGCAGTCGGGCGAGGATGCGTTCGGACTCTCCGCCGGCGTAGCCGTTGGCGGTGTCGATGTGGGTGATGCCGGCGTCGAGTGCGGCGTCGACCATTGCGGCGGCACCATCGATGTCGACGGTGTCGCCGAACGTCATCGTGCCGAGAACGAGTGAGGTCAGGTCGAGTTCGGGCATCAAGCTACTCCTCGGGATGCGGTTCGGGGAACCTCGGTTGCGCCGGGCGGGCGCGAGACGATGTGACGGGGTTTGATCCCGACCATGGTGGTGGGATCGAGTGCGGCGGCGCGGAGGGCCTGCGTGTACGGCTCGGCGGGGCGTTCGAGAACGTCGGTGGTGTAACCGCTTTCGACCACCCGTCCGCGCGACATGACGATCACGGTGTCGCTGATCTCGCGGACGACGCCCAGGTTGTGGGAGATGAAGACATAGGTCAGACCCGTGTCGTGCTGGATCTCGCGGAGGAGATCCAGCACCTGAGCCTGCACCGACACGTCCAGTGCGCTGGTGGCCTCGTCGCACACGAGGAGTTCCGGTCCGCTCGCCAGGGCCCGGGCGATGCCGATGCGTTGCCGCTGACCGCCGGAGAACTCGGCGGGCCGACGGTGGAGCGCCGTGGTGGGCAGGCCGACCTGATCGATCAGCGCCGCGGCCCTGCGCGCCCGCTCGGACTTGCTCCGGACGCCCTGCAGGCGGAGCGGTTCGCCGACGATGTCGACGGCGGTCAGGTGCGGATCCAGCGATCCGTACGGGTCCTGGAAGACCATCTGCACGCGAGACCGGAAGGGGCGCAGCGCCTTCTCCGACAGCTGTGCGATGTCGACATCGTCCACCAGGATGCGGCCGGACGTCGGGGTGAGCAGTCGGACGATCGCCTTCGCGATGGTCGATTTTCCGCACCCCGACTCACCGACGACGGCGAGCGTCGCACCCTTGTCCACCGAGAAGCTGACGGTGTCGACCGCGCGGAACACACCGTCGGGGACCGGGTATTCGACGACGAGATCTTCGACGGACAGCAGCGGTGCACTCATGTCGACGCTCCTACGGTCGTGGTGTAGTCGCCGAGCCGCGGCACGGCGTCGAGCAGCTTCTGGGTGTAGGCGCTGCGAGGATGGAGAACGAGATCTTCGGCTCCGCCGTTCTCGACGAACCGGCCGTCCTTCATGACGTAGATCCGGTCCGACATCAAGCGGGCGACGCCGAGATCGTGGGTGATGACGAGCATTCCGACGCCGGTGCGCTCCTGCAGTTCGAGCAGCAGGTCGAGGATGCTCGCCTGCACGGTCACGTCGAGGGCGCTGGTGGGTTCGTCGGCGACGATCAGTTCGGGACCCGACGCGAGCGAGCAGGCGATCAGCACACGCTGCAGCATTCCGCCGGACAGCTGGTGCGGATACTTCCCGAGTTGTCCCGCCGGATTTTGGATCCGTACCTGCTCGAGCAGTTCCACGGCCCGCGCGGTTTCCTTCGATTTTCCGGTGATGCCGCTGTGGCGCACCGCCTCCCGAAGCTGGGATCCGATGGTGTGCACTGGGCTCAGTGCGGTCATCGGATCCTGCGGGATCAGGGCGATGTGCCGTCCCCGGACCTTTGCGAGCGCCTTCTTCTGTCCGAGGATGTCGCAGTCCTTGAACCGCACCGCGCCCGAGAGGACGGCGAGGTCGTCGGGCAGGAGGCCGAGGATGCCCATCGCGGTGGTCGATTTACCGGACCCCGACTCGCCGATGATGGTCACGGTTTCGCCGGCGTCGATGCAGAACGACACTCCGTCCACGGCGCGGATGACGCCGCGGGCGGTGATGAGTTCGATCTGCAGTTCGTCGACTCTGAGGAGATTCCCCATGTCAGGCCTCTTCCTTTCGCAACGAGATCCGGTGCAGGAGCCCGCGGCGCTTCTCCGGCGACCTCGCCGGGCGGTCGCGGAGCCCGTCGCCGAGCAGGTTCACGCCGATCACGAGCAGCACGATGACGAGGCCGGGGAGGGTCACGAGCCACCATGAGGTGGTGATGTAGTCCTGGCCGTCGGAGATGATCCGGCCCCAGGTGGCGAAGGGGCGTTGCGGTCCGGCGCCGAGGTAGCTCAGTGCGCTCTCGAGGAGCACGGCCTGCGCGAGCAGCAGCAGGACGACGAGGGAAGCCTGCTTGATGATGTTGGGGACGACGTGGCGCAACAGGATGGCGGTGCGTCCGAGTCCGAGTACTCGGGAAGCCGCCACATACGGCTTCTCGCGTTCGACGAGGACGAGTGAGCGGGTCAGACGGGCTATTTCCGGCCATTGGGCGATGGCGATGACGAACGTGATGACCGGGATCGACGGGCCGAACAGGGCGACGACGAGCAGCAGCATCATGAGGAGTGGCAGCGACAGCTGCGCCTCGATCAGCCTGCTCACGACCGTGTCCGTCCAGCCGCCGAGGTATCCGGCGAGTGCGCCGAGACACAGGCCGATCAGTCCGGACACGACGACCGCGAGTATTCCGATCGTCAGCGACACCTGTCCGCCGTAGAGGACGCGGGAGAGGAGGTCGCGGCCGAGTTGGTCGGTCCCGAAGAGGTGACCGTCCGTCAGCGGTGGCAGGCGTCGCTGGGCGAGGTCGGTGGCGTCCGGAGAGGGCAGGGGAAGCAGTTGCGCCAGTGCGACGGGCGCGATGACGGCGAGGGCGCAGATGGTGCCCACCCAGATCTTCACGCGGCTGTCGCGGGCGCGTCGGGTGGCACCGGCCCGGGCGATGTCCCGGGTGGTGACGGCGCTCGGCCGCTCCTGTGCCGGCGGATCGATGACGGTGGTCATTTATTCGTTCCCTTTCCGAGTCGGACGCGCGGGTCGAGGAGCGGATAGCAGAGGTCGACGAGAAGCTGGACGAGGACGGCGAGCACCGCGGTCACCAGGACGGTGGCCTGGATGAGGGGGTAGTCCCTCGTCTCGAGTGCCCGCACGACCAGCGATCCCACGCCGGGCCACGCGAAGACGACCTCGACCACGACGACGCCGTTGAGCATGGACGCGAACCGGGTACCGAGAGCGGTCAGCACCGGGATCGCGGAATTCCGCAGGGCGTACCGCCAGATGAGTTCACGCTCCGGGACGCCCCGCGAGCGGGCCACGGTCATGTACGGCGAGGAGAACGCGCCGACCATCTCGCGGCGGACCATGCGGGAGATCAGGGCGATCTGCAGGACGGCCACGGTCACGGTGGGCAGCACCAGGCTGGACCAGGTCGTGAATCCGGCCGCGGGGAAAATGGGGATCAGGACCGCGAACACGGTGATGAGCATCAGTCCGGTCCAGAAGTCGGGCATGGACTGGCCGGCGATCGTGACGACGTTGGCCCCGAGTTCGCGCCTCGTGTCGGCGCGGCGCGCCATCCACACGCCCAGCGGGATGGCTACCAGCGTGGTGAGCACGATCGCCGCGACGGACAGGGTGATCGTGTAGGGCAGCCGGGCGAGGACGACGTCGAAGGCGGGTGCCTGGAACGAGTACGAGGTGCCGAGGTCGAGGTGGATCAGGCCCCGGAGGTACAGCAGGTACTGGGTGAACACGGACTGGTCGAGGCCCATGTCCGCTCTGATCCGGGCGAGGTCCTCGGTGCTGGCCAGCGGCCCGGCCATCGAGTAGGCGGGGTCGCCGGGCGCCATCCGGATGAGGACGAACACGGTGGTCAGGGTCAGGAAGACGGCCAGCGCGCTCTGTCCGAGGCGTTTTGCGACGTAGCGGGGCATGGCCGCCGTCAGCACCCTCGGGACACGGGAGGTCGGGGTCCGGCGGGGAGCCGGTGATGCCGAGCCGGTGGGCTGGGCCGCAAATGCCGTGTCGGCGGCGTGCTGCGTCATGGGGTCACCGGCCGTTCGGGGTCTGCGTGAGGGGTCATCGTCGACCTTTCGATAACGCCGGCGATGGAGGTGTCGACACCGCGGCGTGTCGGGTACAGCAGCTTCGTTTGTAACTCAGCTCACAATCGCACTAATGCGCGTTGTGCGCAAGTCTTTGTTGCCATCTTGCGCATCTCAAGCAACTCTGAGTAGAGTTCGGATGTGCCGGCGATCACACCGCCTGGTGGGCAACCACCTCGCGCCGTGCCTGATCGCTGCGCCCCACACCCATAGTCCCGAGAGGTCGACGATGACCAATTCTCTTTTCGAACAGCGTTTTTCGAGGAGAACGCTGCTCAGGTCGGGTCTTCTGCTCGGCGCCGGCCTCACGCTCGGATCCGCGGCAGGATGCGCGACACCGACCGGAACGCCCGGACCGAAGACCGTGAGCCTGGCCCTCAACCGTTCGCTCGTGAGCCTCGACAACAAGCTGAACCAGTTCGATGCCGCGCTGACGGTGCAGCGGGGAGTGCGTCAGGCGCTCACCGAGATCGACCGGGACCTGCGACCCCAGCTGGTTCTGGCCGACCGGTTCGAACTCGTCGCACCCACCCAGTGGTACGTGCACCTGCGGCCCGGCATCCGCTATTCGGACGGCACCCCGGTGCAGGTGCAGGACGTCGCGACGGCCCTGCAGATGTACAGCCAGGTCGACGGCTCCTTCGTCGGCGGCTTCTTCCCCGAGTGGCCCACGGTCGAGCAGATCGACGACACCAGCTTCACCCTGAACACCGAGCGACCCGTCCCGGTCCTCGACTACCTCATGTCGAACATCCTCATCACCCCGGCGGCCGCAAACGTGCCGGAGGAACTGCAGTCCGGCGTGGGGACCGGACCGTACGTCGTGACGGAAAGCGACCGTGGCACCGGAAACTACACCCTGGTCCGCAACGAGAACTACTGGGGAACACCGGCACTGATCGAATCGGTGCGTGTCCGCTTCGTCCCGGACGAGTCGAACCGCGTCGTGACGTTGCGGAGCGGCGAGGTCGACGTGATCGACTCCATCACCCCGGATGCGGCCGACCAGCTCGCCGGACTGTCGGGCGTCTCGATCGACCGGATCGACGGCGTCCGGCTCAATCAGCTCTTCTTCAATTTCCGGAAACCGCAGGGTCACCCGCTGGCCGACGCGCGGGTACGCCGGGCGCTGACGTACGCGATCGACGGACGGGCCCTTGTCGACCAGGTCCTGCAGGGCTCCGCCACCCAATCGCGCGGCGTCATACCCCTCACCCTCGACGGTGCCGTCGAGACCGGCGAGTACACCTACGACCCGGCCCGCGCCCGCGGCGAACTCGACGCTCTCGGTGTTCGCGATCTGGAGTTGAAGATCATTTGGGAGACAGGCGAGTTCGCGGCCGACACCGACATCATGGAGTCGGTGCTGCAGATGCTGTCCGCGGTCGGCGTGCGAACCACGCTCCAGCAGTTCGAACCCGGCGGCGACATCTCACAGTGGCGGCAGGGCAAGGTCGGTGACTGGGACGTGCTGGGCAACGGCTTCCCGAGCCCGACCGGTCTGGCCCTCACCATCATGCAGGGCATGTACGCCGGCACCGCGGAGAAGGAAGCGACCCGGGACACCTACCACGGGTACATCTTTCCCGACATCACCCGGACCATCACCCAGGCTTCCGAGGAGGCCGACGCCGTCCGGCGCGCCGAACTCCTCGCGGACGCGCAACGCCGGATCTGGGACACGTGCCCGTGCCTGTGGGCGTTCGTTCCGAAGGCGGTCCTCGCGCGCCGCTCGCGGATCGACGGTGTCGCGCTGCGCCCCACGAACTCCTACGACCTCGGTGTCGCGGCGCTGCGTGCCTAGACGTGATGCGACCGCCGCCATCGACAACTCGCCCGCCACTATCCACGCACTGGAGACGCAGATGACAACACCGAGTTCCGCAACCGATACCGGACCCACCGACGGCGTCGTACGTGAAGTCGCCGAGGCGGGTCGACGCGACGCTCTGCTTCCCGCACCGCAGGTGCAGAACCACGCAGCGAATCTCACCGTCCTGCCCGACAGATCCCTCGGTTGCGTGTGGTTCGCGGGCACCCAGGAGGGCGTGCCGGACATCAGCGTCTGGTTCTCCCGGCTCGCCCCGGCGGCGGACGCGTGGTTTGAGCCGGTGCAGCTGTCCGACGATCCGACGCGGTCGGAGCAGAATCCTGTTCTCTACGTGACGAACACGGGAAGCGTGTGGTTGTTGTGGACGTCCCAGCACGCCGGCAACCAGGACACCGCGCGTGTCATGCGACGCATCTCCGCCGATGGCGGCCGAACGTGGGGCGAGGCGCACACCCTCCTGCCGGAGACCGACGCCGGAGGTGTGTTCGTCCGACAGCCGGTGGTCGCACTCCCGACCGGGCGGCTCCTGCTCCCCGTGTTCCACTGTGTCCGTATCGAGGGCCGCAAGTGGGTCGGCGATCGCGACTACAGCAGCGTGATGATCTCCGACGATCACGGCGATTCCTGGCGTGAGGTGGTCGTACCGGGCAGCGTCGGCTGCGTGCACATGAACATCGGCCGCCTCGCCGACGGCACCCTCGTGGCCCTCTACCGCAGCCGCTGGGCGGACTCGATCTATCGCAGCACCTCGGGCGACGACGGCGATACCTGGACCGAGCCGGAGGCCACCGAGCTTCCCAACAACAACTCGTCCATCCAGTTCGTCGTGCTTCCGGACGACCGTCTCGCCCTGGTGTTCAACGAGTCCAGCGCAGCGAATGCCACCGCGCGGCGGACGTCCCTGTACGACGAGATCGACGACGACGGCCTGGCCGACGGAGTGCCCGAACCGGCAGTTGCTGGGCCGGAGCCGCTCGACGACGGCGACAGCCGCAGCGCGTTCTGGGGTGCGCCCCGCGCACCGATGACGCTGGCGATGTCCGAGGACGGTGGCCGGACGTGGCCGGTTCGCCGCGACATCGAGATCGGCGACGGGTACTGCCTGTCCAACAATTCTCGCGATGGACTGAACCGCGAATACTCGTACCCGAGCATCGCCGCCGGGAGCGACGGCGTCCTGCACGTCGCGTTCACCCGGTTCCGGCAGGCGATCGAGTACGTCGAGCTCGATCAGGGCTGGGTTGCCGACGGGAGCCGGTCGTGACGCACGGCGACTCGAAGCGGGCCGTCGTGACCGGGGTCAGCTCCGGCATCGGCGCTGCCACCGCGCGGCAGCTTCTGAGCGACGGGTGGTCGGTCACAGGATTCAGCCGACGAGACCCCGGCATCGACGACGACCGATTCTCCTGGACGGCCGTCGACCTCGGCGACCTCGACGCACTGTCGGAGCACGCGGCCGCGGCCGGTTCGGTGGACGCCGTCGTGCACGCCGCCGGCCTGCAATCCTCCGCGCCCCTCGGGAAGCTACAGGTCGACGACGGCCTGACGATGTGGCGGATTCACGTCGCGGCCGCGGAGGTTCTCGTCAATGCACTCGCTCCGTCGATGCGCGACGGCGGCCGGGTGGTCCTGGTCGGCAGCCGCACGATGTCGGGAGCGGCGGGCAAGAGTCAGTACGTCGCCACCAAGTCGGCGCTCGTGGGGATGTCGCGGTCCTGGGCCGCGGAGTTGGTGGACCGGGCGATCACGGTCAACGTGGTCGCCCCGGGTCCGACGGACACTCCGATGCTGAACGATCCGGCACGCACGTCGACGCCTCCGCGAGTTCCGCCGCTCGGGCGCTTCATCACCCCGGACGAGGTGGCGGGGCTGATCGGATTCCTGCTTGGCCCGTACGGCGGGAGCATCACGGGTCAGGCGATCGTGCAGTGCGCGGGGGCCTCGCTGTGAACACTATGCGCGAAATGCGCATTACTGCTACCATAAAGTGCACGAAACACGCAGACATTCGGGCAAAGGCGGCATCATGAGACCGAAACCGATCGGATCCCATCCGACCGTCGCGGTCTTCGCCGACGACCTGTCCGGAGCGGCCGAAGTGGCGAGCGCGTTCCTCGGTCGGAGCGCGCCCGTGTCGCTCCTTCTCGGTGCCGCCGAAACGCACGAACCGGGCGCAGTCGTCATCGCGGATCTCGACACCCGATCGATGACTCCAGGCGACGCAGCCCGCACGGTGCGACACGCGATCACTCGAGTTCCGTCCGACGCGCTCGTGGTGAAGAAGATCGACTCACTCCTGCGCGGCAACATCGGCGCCGAGGTGGGAATCCTCACCGACGGCGGTCCGGTGGTCGTCGCAGCAGGCCTGCCCGCACTCGACCGGACGGTGCGGGGCGGCGTGGTGCACATCGGAGCGACGCCGCTGCACGAGGCCGGGGTGTGGTCGGCGGAATCCGCGGCGCCGCCGGCGTCGATCGCCGAACTCTTTCCGGGCATCCTCACTCGGTGCGTGCACCGCGGTCCCGGTATCGACGAGTCGCTCACCCGCGCGGCGTCAGCCGGCGCCATCGCGATCTGCGACGTCGAGACCGACGAGGATCTCGACTCGATCGTCCACGCCTGCCGGGCAATCCCCGGAGTGCGACTGATCGGGACGTCCGCTCTCGCGGCGGCGGTTGCGCGGACGCTGCCACTCCGGCACGCCCCCACCACTGAGGCCGGGCAGGCGGAATCCGTCCTGATCGTCGTCGGGACCGCAGAACCCGTTGCCGTACAACAGGTCGCGTCGCTGGTCGCAGACGGTGTCCGGCACGTTCCGGTCGACGCGACGGACCTTCTCCGAGGCCAGGTGGACACGACACGACTCCGGCTCGCTCTCGACGACGGCCACGCTGTCGTGACTGTCACCGGGGACGTGGATCCGTCGAACGCGCGGACGTTGTCGGCGGCACTCGGCCGACTGGTCGCCGCCCCGCAGAACGACCGCAGACCCGACCTCGTGCTCACCGGCGGGGAGACGGCGCGGGCCGTCGTCGACGCACTGGGAATCACGTCGCTCCGGCCGGTCCACGAAGTGCACCACGGCGCCGTCGTCTCCCTGGCGTCCGACGGACGGAGAGTCGTCACGAGGCCCGGCAGCTTCGGCGACACGAGCAGTCTCTCCGCGATCGCGGCCTACCTGCGCGGCGACCAGCCGCCCACCCATACTCCCACACAGCGAGGACCTCACATGAGTGCGTCAACTGATACCGCGAACCTGCCCATCGTCGCCGTCACCATGGGCGACGGCGCCGGAATCGGCCCCGAGGTGATCGTCCCCGCCCTGCTGGACGAGGCCACCCGGTCCTGGTGCAAGCCCGTCGTCATCGGCGACGCGAAGCGGCTGCGTCTCGCGGCGAGTGTGCTCGGCATCGACGTCGACATCGTGACCGTCGAATCGATCGCGGACGCGCAGTCGGTGCCCGGGCGCGTCAACGTCATCGATCTCGACCTCCTGCCCGACGACCTGGCGTGGGGCGAACTGTCCCCGGTCGCCGGTCACGCCGCGTACGAATACATCCGCGTCGCCAGCGAGCTCGCCGTGCGCGGGGAGGTGCAGGCCATCTGCACGGCCCCGCTCAACAAGGAGGCCCTGCACGCCGCCGGCCACATCTTCCCGGGGCACACGGAACTTCTCGCGCACCTCACCGGCACCGAGGAAGTGTCCATGATGCTGTCGACGCCGAAGCTGAAGGTGATCCACGTGACCACCCACATCGGCCTGCTCGACGCCGTCGCGAAAATCGAACCCGGACTCGTCGAGCGGACGATCCGGCGTGGGCACGAGGCGCTGGTGCGCTCCGGAATCCCGGAACCGAAGATCGGGGTTTGTGGCATCAACCCGCACGCCGGCGAACACGGGCTGTTCGGCTACGGAGAAGAAGAGCAGAAGATCATCCCCGCGGTCGAGGTGCTGAAGGCGGACGGTATCGACGTGCACGGTCCCTTGCCTGCGGATACCGCATTCTTCCTCGCGGGACGCGGCGACTACGACCTCATCGTGGCGATGTATCACGACCAGGGGCACGGGCCGGTGAAGGTCCTCGGCATCGAGGCGGGGGTCAACATCACGGTGGGACTGCCCGTCATCCGGACCTCCGTCGACCACGGCACCGCCTTCGACATTGCAGGTAAGGGTATTGCGGAGGCCGGTAGTATGGTCGAAGCTCTTCGTCAGGCTGCCGAATTGGCAACCAGCACAGCGGTTGTGAAGTAGGGGGACGAAACATGGCGGTTCGCGAGTCGGAAGCACGCCGATCCGAGATCGTGCGGCTGGCCCGATCGAGCGGGTTGGCCAGTGTCGACGACCTGTCGGCGCAGTTCGGTGTCACCGCCTCCACCATCCGGCGGGACCTGAGCCAGCTCACGTCCCAGGGTCTGATCGCCCGGACCTACGGTGGCGCGATCGCGCTCGACCCCCAGCAGGAATCGTCACTCCGTCAGCGCGCTCTCGAGGGGTTCGACGCGAAGCGTGCGATCGCGGAGTGGGCCGCGAACCAGGTCCGGCCGGGCGAGACCATCCTCCTCGACGCGGGCACGACCGTGGGTGCGATGGGGGAGTTTCTGCGCGAGATCGACGACATCACCGTCATCGCGGCCGGCCTGACCGCCCTCGAATCGCTCGCCGACGCGGACTCCGTGCGGGTCGAGTGCATCGGCGGAACACTCCGCCACCTCAGTCAGGGGTTCGTCGGACCGTTGGCCGAGGCCACGCTCCAACGCGTCACGTTCGATCGCGCGTTTCTCGGCGCGGACGCCGTCACCGCAGACCTGGGGATCTGTGAGGCAGAACTGGAGCAGACGCGCCTCAAGGAGATCATGATCGCCCGCGCCGACGAGGTGTACGTGCTCGCGCACGCGGCGAAGCTCGGGCAACGCCCCTTCCATGCCTGGGCGCCGATCCCCCCGGGAACCACGATCGTCACCGACGACTCGGCCGACCCCGGGGAGACGGCGTCTTTCGAAGCCGCGGGGATGCGCGTCGTGCGCGTCTGACGCAGGACGACGTGGCTCAGCGCTTGTCCTTCTTCGCTTGCCGTCGTGCGCCTGCGGCGATGGTGGATGCTTCGAACTTCTTGCGGCCGGAGGATTTCCGGGTGGCGTCGACGCGCGCCTTGCCGGACGAGGCGACCTTGCCGTCACTGTCGCCGAGTTCGCTGAAGGAGGGGGAGTCGCTGCGGGCGCGGGCGAGTCGTTCGTCCTTCAAGTCCTGAGCGCTGGCGCGTGCCGCCGTCGCCAACTGGCGGCTCACCCGGCTGAGTGCTGCTTCGAAGACTTCTGCCTTGTCGGCGTTGCGTACGTTGGCCGCCTTACCGGCCCCACGCGCACCCTTGTCCTCGACCTTCGCTGCGCCTTCCTGGCGGTACAGCTTGACGTGCTTGTTGCGGGCGCGGCGAACACGGGTGTGCAGTTTGATCAGCTTGTCCTCGTCCAAGCCGGCCATCTGTGCCTTCTTGGTCTCGCGGATCAGCACGAACTCGTCCTCGGGAAGGGAGTTCAGAATCTTCTTCATATCGGCATCTTCTTCATGTCGGCTCCGATCCGGCCACAGGCCGTGAGTTGTAGTCATGGTAGCTGGGAAACGTGTGCATCGGTCCGTTTCGGTGAGGTCGGGGACACCTCCCGGGCGAGCCGCTGATTGGTCTGTGCAAGTTGCCATTCCGTCTGCCCGCGTAACCTGCCGACCTGCTCCGCGTCGAGGCGGTCGCACACGAAGTCCCAGTGCACCGCCACCTGGTCGCCCACGGTGAGGTCGTTCACGAAAGCCCCCTCGGGCACGCGGTAGTCGGCCGGGTCGTCCTGCTCGCGCCCGAGGGACAGCCGGGTGCCGTCCCACGACAAGCGGTGGGATCGGACGACGGCACGATCGGCGTCGATGCCGACCACCTGACCCCAGCGGATGCGGCACGAGTCGAGAACCTGCAGCGGCTGTGGCATTCCGGTACCCAGCAGTCGCGACCACGGATACACGCCGAACACGTGAAAGTTGTGGGTCGGCGCCGCCTCCTCGAGCAGGTCCTCGGTGAGGTGCTTCCAGTAGTGGCCGGCCTGCGGCGCCAGGCGGGCCAGCAAGGCGGCCCCGAACTCGGCGAGGTCGATGTGGTCGGAGAGTTCGTCCGACGTCCAGTAGGCTCGAACAACCCTCTCGTCCAAGGGGTCCGGGATTCCGGCGAGCCGGGCGATCACCTCCTGGTACGGCCAGGCGCCGCTGAACTGCTTCGCCAGCGCCACCACATCGGTCTCCGGCGCCCCACCGCACGCGACCGCCTGCAGTCGCTCCGAACCGGGAGGACCGCAGTAGCCCAGGGCATTCGGGGCGTGCGCATACTGCGCGAACACGCGGTGCCCGGGAGGGGTCACCTGGTCAGCCTCGCTGACCCAGCAATTGGGCCGTCTCGCGGTGGAGCCGGCCGAAGTTGTAGTACGCGGCGCACGCACCCTCGGGGGACACCATGCACGTGCCGATCGGGGTCTCCGGTGTGCAGGCCGTTCCAAAGACCTTGCATTCCCACGGTTTGATGACGCCCTTGAGAACCTCGCCGCACTGGCAGGCCTTCGGATCAGCGACGCGCACACCCGGCATCGAGAACTTCTCCTCGGCGTCGAACTCGGCGTAGTTCCGGTGAACCTTGAGCGCGCTCTGCGAGATGAAACCGAGTCCGCGCCACTCGAAGTGTGGCCGCAGTTCGAACGTCTCGGCCATCAGCTTCAGCGCCTGCACGTTGCCCTCCGCGCGCACCACCCGCTTGTACTGGTTCTCGATCTCGCAGCGTCCCTCACGAATCTGCTGGAGCAGCATGTGCACCGACGCGAGGATGTCGAGTGGCTCGAAGCCCGCGACCACCATCGGTTTCCCGTACACCTCGGACACGAACCGGTACGGCCGAAGCCCCACCACGGTGGACACGTGGCCCGGGCCGAGGAAACCCGACAACCGCAGGTCGGGGGATTCGAGGATCGCCTTGATCGGCGGAACGATCGTGACGTGGTTGCAGAACACACTGAAGTTCGTCACGCCCAGCGCCCGCGCGCGCACCAACGTCACCGCGGTCGACGGCGCGGTGGTCTCGAAGCCGACGGCGAAGAACACCACCTGGCGGTCGGGGTTGTCGAGGGCGACCTTGAGCGCGTCCAGCGGCGAGTACACGAAGCGGACGTCCGCGCCGCGGGCCTTGGCCTCGATGAGATTGCCCTTGGATCCGGGCACCCGCATCATGTCGCCGAACGTCGTGAAGATGACGCCGGGTTGTTCGGCCAGCCACATGGCATCGTCGACGCGGCCCATGGGGATGACGCACACCGGACATCCCGGGCCGTGCACCAGTTCGACCGATTCCGGCAGGAGATGCTCGATGCCGTGACGGTAGATGGTGTGGGTGTGCCCGCCGCACACCTCCATGAATTTGAACTCGTCGCCGCGGGCCAGTTCGGTGATGGATTTGACCAGGGCGCGGGCCGCCGCCGGGTCGCGGAATTCGTCGACGAACTTCATCCCTGTTACCTCGTTCTTGCTGTAGTCACGCGATTTCGGACGAGTTGAACGCGTCGATCTCGTTCACGTAGTCGGCGCCCATCTTCTGCACCTGATCCAACGTCAGCTGCGCCTCGATCTCGTCGATCTTCGCCATCGCGAAACCGACGTGCACGAGCACCCAGTCACCGACGACGAGACCATCTTCGGCGAGCAGTCGCACACTGATCGTTCTCTGGACGCCGTTCACGTCCACCTTGGCCAGATGTTGTTCGGCGTCGACGATGTCGACCACCTGACCGGGTATCCCCAGACACATCGTGGTTCTCCTTCTCGGGCTGTTCTTCAGCAGATTCGGGGGAGCGGGTCACCGACGAGCATGTCGACGATCCGGCTGCCGCCGAACGAGGTTCGCAGTGCGACGATGCCCGGCGGTTCGGCCAGGATCTCGCCCACCACGGTGGCATTGGCTCCCCGCGGGTGGGCTCGCATCGCCGCGACGGCCGCATCCGCCTCGTCCGCCGCGACGACGGCGACGAACTTCCCCTCGTTCGCGACGTACAGCGGGTCGATGCCGAGCATGTCGCAGGCACCCAGCACCTGCGGCTCGATGGGCAGGAACTGCTCGTCGATGATCACGGCGAGCTGGCAGGCGTGGGCCAGTTCGTTGCACACGGTGCCGACGCCGCCGCGGGTGGCGTCCCGCATCCACCGCGTCGACGGGGCCGCGTCCAGCAGGGTCTCCACGAGCGAGTTCACCGGGGCCGTGTCGGAGGCGATGTCGGCCTCGATCGCGAGGTCACCGCGGGCGAGCATGACGGCCATGCCGTGCTCGCCGATGGTGCCCGACAACAGAACCTTGTCGCCGGCGCGGACGAGGTCGGGCGACAGCCGTCTGCCCTCCGGGATGACACCGACACCGGCGGTGGAGATGTAGACACCATCGGCGGCACCCTTGCCGACGACCTTGGTGTCGCCGGTGACGATCTGCACTCCCGACAGGACAGCCGCCTCGCTCATGTCGGCGACGATCTCCCGCAGTTCGGCGATCGGGAATCCCTCCTCGATGACGAATGCCGCCGACAACCACCGCGGACGCGCACCGGACACGGCGAGATCGTTCACGGTCCCGTGCACCGCGAGATGCCCGATGGAACCGCCGGGAAACCGCAGCGGCTGAACCACGTACGAGTCGGTGGAGAACGCGAGCCGCTCACCCGAGGGCATGGTGAGCGCGGCCGCGTCACCGAGTTGCTCGAGTTCCTCGTTGCGGAACGCCTCGACGAACACCGCATCGACGAGGGCCGCCGACGACTTTCCGCCCGCACCGTGAGCGAGTGTCACCACCTCGTCGAGTAGCCGGGGCCGGCGTTGCCGGAACTTGTCGATCCGCTCGAGGACCCGGTCTTCGCGTTCCGCCGAGGTCGCCGGTTCGGTTGTGCTCATGAAGCCTCCACGGAGTGGGGAGCGGGCCGCGTCATGTGTTCCTGGGCCACCGACCACAGTCGGTACCCGAGCATCGCGTGGCTCTCCTGGATCCGGTGGATGCTCTGCGAGTGGACGGTGTAGCAGAAATCGAGTTCGCCGGCGGACGCCATCGCCGCCATCCGGCCGCCCTCGTGCCCGGCGAAACCGATGGTCAACAGGCCTCGCTGCTTCGCCTCGGTGAGCGCGGTCATCAGATCGTCCGAGTTGCCGGACGTCGACAGGGCGATCGCGACGTCGCGGTCGCGGGCGTGGGCGATGATCTGCCGCTTGAAGATCAGATCGAAGCCGACGTCGTTGCCCAGCGCCGTCACCACGGCCTGATCGGCGGCGAGTGACCACGCCGCCACCGGACGCCCGCGGGCGGGACGGCTGAACAGCGAAGCCAGGGTGGCGGCGTCGGTGGAGCTGCCGCCGTTGCCGAACGTGTAGAGCCGACCGCCGCGACGGAACCTGTCGGCCATGTCGATCCCGGCCGCGGTCAGGCCGTCCCCGTATTCGTCGAGGGACTCCTTCTGCAGGCGCGCGCTCTCGGTGGCCTTCCCGCGGGCGGACGCGGCGAGGTCGTCCAGGAGGCTCTGCGCGTCCGTCTCCTCCGCATCGATGAACGGGTACAGGAAGCTGGTGCTTTCCGAGTCGTGTGTGGTCATCGGTTCGCCTCCGGACCCGTGTCGTCGAGGCGCGTGATCGCGGCACCCGCATGCACCAGCACGAGGTCGTCGGGCCGGACGTCGCCGAGAACGCTGACGTCCACCCACTCCTCGCCCGCGGCGGTGCGGACCAGGGCGGGCCCGAGCGGTTCGGCCGGCTCGATCACGACCTCGCCGAGACGACCCTCGTCGCTGCACGTGACGCAGACCGTCTCGTCGCACTCATCGGCGTCGGGCTTCAGCAGTCCCGAGTGCTCGAAGCAGACGTGGGTGAGTTCCCACAGCAGGTGATACATGAGGACGAATCGCCCGGTGGCCGGCACCATCGGGTCGTCCGAATCGACCCAGAGGATGTGGTTCGCCGCACCGGCCGGTGGTCGGGGGCCCGCCCCGATCCACAATGTCATCGCGCCCCATGCCGGTGCGCGGCGCATCGCGTCGATCACGGCGGGCTCGTTCGCCGACGCCACGGCGAGCAGGATGTCGCCGGGCCTGCTCGCCACCCGGGCCTGCGCGACCGGATCGGGCTCGACGAGTGCCACCGACGGCAGCGCCCGTTTGCCCATGATCACGGGATGGACGAATTCGACGGCGACGTGATGGGCGTGCGGTTCCCACTGGGGTGAGATCACCCAGAGCGTCGCGCCGTCATGGAATCTGCGGGCGAGTGACAATGCTGCGGCGGCGAGATCCGCAGACAGGTCGGTGTCGACAAGGTGCCCGCCCGCCTCTGCGGTGGTGGTCATTCACTAGCTCCCGTCCCGGACCGGCCGGTCGGGGGCTGCCGACGTCACGGTCCACGCATGGTCGCCGCGGCACCGATCACCGCCTGGCCGAGGGAGAGTCCTCCGTCGTTGGGAGGCACCCGGTGGTGGGTGAGGACTCGATAACCGCTGCTCTCCCAGTGTGCTCTCACCAGTGCGAGGAATAAACGGTTTTGAAAGACTCCTCCGGTGAGTCCGATCGTCGACGCGCCGGTCGCGGTGGCGGCCCGGTCGACGAGGTCGGCGGTGGCGGCGGCGAGGGCATGGTGGAAGCCCAGTGCGAGCGCCGCGGGCGGGGTCCCGTCGCGGAGTCCGGCAACCAGTCCGGACATCAGGACGGCCAGCGTGAGCTGGTCGTTCTCCACTTCCATGGCCAGGGGAGCCGGATCCGGGGCGGTCCGGGCGAGGGCCTCGAGTTCGATGGCCGCCTGCGCCTCGTAGGTGACCCGGTGCCGGACCCCGAGCAGCGACGCGACGCCGTCGAACAGGCGGCCCGCGCTCGTCGTCCTGACGCAGCCGAGACCCGACAGAAGTT
Organism: Rhodococcus sp. NPDC127593; assembly: GCF_042671975.1. Taxonomy (NCBI): domain Bacteria; kingdom Bacillati; phylum Actinomycetota; class Actinomycetes; order Mycobacteriales; family Nocardiaceae; genus Rhodococcus; species Rhodococcus sp. NPDC127593. Next base: position 57,956 of record NZ_JBHXWI010000004.1, read on the forward strand.
GCGATTCCACGGCCGCGCGTTCCGCGGTGGGGATCGCCTCCACGCACGGCAGTCCGTCGACGTCGGTGATCCCGCACTCGTGCAGCAGAGCCAGCGCCACCCGCACCGGATTGCGGACGGCGGCGTCACCGCCCGGCAGCGAGAAGGGCTGGATGTGTCCCACCCGCCGCGTGTCGAGGATGTTCGGGCCGACCAGGAGGAGTTCGCCGCCCCACACGGTGGTGTCGCAGCCGTACCCGGTCCCGTCGAACGCGACCCCGAGCACCGTCGTCCCGACCAGCCCGTGTTCGGCCATCAGAGACGCGACGTGCGCGTGGTGGTGCTGCACGGTGAGCAGGGGGACGCCGGTCCTCTCGCTGTACCGCCGGGCCCAGTGGTGCGTCGAATACCCGGGGTGCCGGTCGGCGACCACGGCCTCCGGGGTGATCCCGTGCAGATGCGTCAACTGCCGCACCGAAGTCTCGAAGGCGCGCTGGCTCTCCAGGCTGCCCATGTCGCCGAGGTGCGCCGAGCAGAACGCGTAGTCCTGCCGGGTCAGGCAGAAGGTGTTCTTGATCTCCGCGCCCACCGCGAGGATCTCGGGGCCGTGCGCGGGGAGCACGACCGGCAGGGGCGCGAACCCACGGGAGCGGCGGATCGGCAGCACCGCCCCGCCCTCCACCGCGAGCACCGAATCCTCACAGGGCACCGCGATGCGGCGGTCGTGCATCAGGAACACGTCGGCGATGTCCCGCAACCGGGTGCGGGCGTCGTCGTTGTCGAAACAGAGGGGTTCGCCGCTCAGGTTTCCGGACGTCATGACCAGCACCCGCGGTGGTTCGGCGTCGCTGCCGGGTGTCGGGGTGAACAGGAGATGGTGCAGCGGGGTGTAGGGGAGCATCACGCCGAGGTCGTCGATCCCGGGCGCGATTCCGTCGGCGACCTCCGCGGTATTCTGCTTGCGCAGCAACAGGATCGGCCGCGCCGCGTGTCGCAGCAGTGCGCTCTCGGGCTCGGAGATCTCGCACAGCTCGGCGGCGACGGACAGGTTCGCGGTCATCACCGCGAACGGTTTGTCGGGGCGGTGTTTGCGCGCCCGCAGAGTCCCGACGGCGGTGCGGTCGGCGGCATCGCAGACGAGGTGGAATCCGCCGAGGCCCTTGACCGCCACGATCCGGCCGTCCCGCAACGCCCCCTGCACCGCGGTGAGGACGGCGTCGTCCCCGTCGATCCGCCGACCGTCGATCTCGGCGAACACGTGCGGACCGCAGTCGGGGCAGCACACCGGCTGGGCGTGGAACCGCCGATCCGTGGGGTCGCGGTACTCGGCGAGGCACGCCGCGCACAGCGGGAACTCGGCCATCGTGGTGTTGGGCCGGTCATAGGGCAGGTCGGTGATCACCGTGAACCGCGGCCCGCAATTGGTGCAGTTGACGAACGGGTGGCGATACCGCCGATCGTGCGGATCGGCCAGTTCACGAAGACAATCCGCGCACGTCGCCACGTCCGGCGACACCAGCGTCCGCGCGCCGGGGACGTGCCGGCTGTCGATGATCCGGAACGACTCGTCCCCGCGCACCGGAACGGGCTGGACCGTCGTGTCGACGATCACGGCCATCGGCGGCGCATCCGTGCTGAGCCGGCGCACGAACTCGGACACCGACGCGGACTTGCCCTCGATCTCGATGAACACGCTGACGTCGTCGTTGCCGCAGTGGCCGTGCAACCCCAGGTCGTCGGCCAGCCGCGCGATGAACGGGCGGAAGCCGACCCCCTGCACGACCCCGTGGACCGTGATGCGCGATCGTTCGACCGTCATCCTCGGATGATTCCCCCGTCGAGGTGCGGGGCGCAAGAGTCGTCCGGTGGAGGTCCTGCCGGATTACTCCCCTTCGACGGAGCGTGCGCCGGTGACGGCGTCGATCAACCCGTAGTCGCGCGCCTCGTCGGCGGTGAGGATCCGGTGGTCCCGCATGTCGCCGATCACCGTGTCGACGGGCTGCCCGCAGGAGTCGGCGATGCGCTGCTGCAGCCTCCGCAGCTGCTGTTCGTGGTGTTCGGCGGCCGTCGCGATGTCGGACGCCGGACCGGCGCAGGATGTCTGCGGTTCGCGAAGGTGGAACGTGGCATGCGCCGCCGCCGTCCGGCGGTCGGCGGGCGCGAGGAGGGCGATCGCCATTCCGTGGACGTCCCCGCGGCAGTGGACGTGAAGCGGCACCCCCATCAGGTCGAGGGTGTCGAGGAGCGTGGCGGCGGCGTCGACGTCGGCGTCGACGCCGTGCAGCCACAACTGGACCTCGTCGTCGTCCGAGGCGTCGAGCAACGCGAGTGACGCCGCCGCGCGGTTGGTGGCCTCGGCGTCGAGTCGGCCGGTCAGCGACACGATCCGTTTGTCGAACAGGCGCTCGGCCAGCCAGTCGGGACCGGGAGCGGAGACCGACGTGACGTGCGTCGGCGCGGGCGGCTGCCGGGGGTCCGGCTGCCAGGGCGTGTGAAACGGCGGGACCGGCGGTGGGGTGGGTGGTGGCCAGATCATGGTGATGACTCCCGGTGCGCTGAGATCGTCCAGTCGACCGTCCGGCCCACGGCCTCCGCGTACCGTTCGAGTGTCGACAGGCGGGGGTCGACGTCGCCGCGTTCGAGCCGTGCCACGGCCGACTGCGACGTGCCCATGTGGGCGGCGATCTCCGTCTGCGTCAGACCGCGCTCGCGGCGAGTGGTGACAAGCTCGTCCAGCAGCGCTCGACGCCGATCGGACAGGTGCTCCAGTCCGGGAAAAGACGTGCGTCGAGGGGTGGTCGACATACCATCGATGATATCTCGAAAACGGTATACGGAGGTGTGCTCATGGCGAAGATTCGTGCGGCCGTCATCGGCGGCGGCATCATCGGTCTGGCGGTCGCCCGGGAACTTCTGCACCGGATGGACGCCGTCGAGGTGACGCTGTTCGAGAAGGAAACCCGGGTCGCGGCCCACCAGACCGGCCATAACAGCGGCGTCGTCCACGCCGGCCTGTACTACCCGCCGGGCAGCCTGAAAGCGCGCCTGTGCCGCCGTGGTGTCACCCTCCTGCAGCAGTACGCGGAGGACAAGGGCGTGGCCTACGAGGAATGCGGCAAGGTGGTGGTCGCCCACGACTCGTCCGAAGTGGCTCGGATGGACGCCATCTTCGACAGGGCGGTGGCCAATGGGGTCCCCGGCGTCCGGAAGGTCCCCGGGGAGGAGATCCCCGAGATCGAACCGCACGCACGCGGAGTCGCCGCCGTGCACTCGCCGCACACCGCGATCATCGACTACGTGGCGATCTCGGAGGCTCTCGCCGCGGACATCGCCGCCGCGGGTGGGCGCGTGCTCCTCGGCCGGGAGGTCGTGGGCCTGGACAGCCGGCCCGCGGAAACAGTGGTCACCACCCGGAACGGCAGTGAGGCCTTCGACCTGGTGGTCACGTGCGCGGGACTGCAGTCCGACCGGGTGGCCCTGATGTCGGGTGAACCGCGATCGCCTCGGGTGGTGCCCTTCTTCGGCGACTACTTCCTGCTCGAGCCCGGGCGGTCCTCGCTCGTGAAGGGCCTGATCTACCCCGTTCCGGACCCGCGGTACCCGTTCCTCGGCGTTCACCTCACCAAGAGGATCGACGGGCGAATCATGCTCGGACCGAACGCCTTTCTGTCCTTCGGGCGGGAGGCGTACGACCGTCGGGGGTGGTCGGCGTCGGACATGATGTCGGCGGTCGGGTTTCCCGGATTCTGGCGGTTCGCCGCCCACAACACCGCGGCGGCGGTCCGCGAGGCCCGCACCGTCCTCAGCACGGGCCAGTTCGTGAAGGAGGCGCAGAAGTACGTCCCCGACGTGCGCCGCTCCGACGTCACCCGTGGACCCCGGGGCATCCGCGCTCAGGCGATGAACGCCGACGGCAGCCTCGAGGACGACTTCGTCATCACCGGGTCGGGACGCGTCATTCACGTCCGGAACGCGCCCTCACCAGGTGCGACGTCGTCCCTCGCCATCGCCGAACATGTCGTGACGGAGGTTCTCGCCCGCGCCTCAGCCTGACACTGCGTCGCCCAATGTCGCACCGGTGCAGTCGAAGTGAACCACGGTGACATCGGGCGCCGGGTCTACGGCGTCGCGCTCCGCCCGAGTGTGAGTCCGTCCTCGAGGAATTCGAGCGCGCGCAGGGCGAGGGGCAGATCCCCCGGAAGCTGACCGACGACACCGAGGACGACGCCGACGATCGCCCCGGCGAGCGCGCGGACCTCGAAGTCGTCGGCGGTGCGCCCGATCCTGCGGGCCATGACGCCCGCGATCATGTCGATGCTGCGCACCATTTCCTGCATGACGGCCCCGCGCAGTTCCGGGACCGAATACAGCAGTTCCTGACGCCTCCGCTCGAAGTCCACGTCTGCCTCGGACAGACCGGCGAACACGGATTCGGCGGCCTTCCGGAACGCGGTGATCAGTGGGACGTCCGCCGGTTGCGCCTCGATGGCCTCGATCATGAGCGGATCGAGGTCGTCGGCGAGGACCAGTTGTTCCTTGGTGGGGAAGTACCGGAAGAACGTGCTCGGCGACACGTCCGCGGCCTCCGCGATCTGCTCGATCGTCGTCTCGGCGTAGCCCTGTTCACGGAACAACCGAAACGCCTCGGAGCGGATGGTCAGCCGGGTGCGCGCCTTCTTCCGCTCCCGCAGGCCTGGTCGAGCGTCAATGGACATGTATCGATTCTGACTCATCCTGCTCCCGGGCCGGGGTATCGCGGGGCGTGAAGCGCGCTGCGAGCACCATCGCGACGGCGCAGATGCCCGCGCACACCCACAGCATGAGGCTCATCCCCGACAGGAACGACGCCTGGACGTGCGCGAGCATCGACGGGTCGCCGGTCGCCTTGGCCACCGCGACGCCGGCGTTGACACCGTCGCGGACCGGATCCGCGTCGAGCGCGCCCAGTTCGGTCCGGTAGCGGGTGGCGAGCACGGTGCCCAGCACTGCGACCCCGATCGTTCCGCCGGCTTGGCGCAGCGCTTGGATCAGTGCGGAGCCGGAACCGGCACGTTCGGCCGACAACGCGCCGAGGGCCGCACCCATCGCCGCCGGCATCACGAAACCCATTCCCGCGCCGACGAGTGCGATCCACGTCGCGGTGAACCAGTACGCGGAATCGACGGAGGTCAGGGCGCCGGTCGCGAGTCCCGCCGTGAGGAGGGTGAACCCGATTGCGATGACCGGCCGGGCGCCGGCCCGCCGGAGCAGTTGGTCGCAGAGCCGGGTGCCGACCAGTAGTCCGCCGATCAACGGCAGCAGTCGGAGGCCGCTGCCCAGCGCGTCCACGCCGAGCACGGCCTGGAAATACTGCGGCACCGTGAAGAACAGTCCGAACATCCCGAAGTTGACGAGCGTCGTGAAGATCGTGCCCCAGCGGAATCCGGGGCTGGCGAACAACGACGTGTCGATCAGGGGATGACGCGACCGGCGCTCCCACATCGCGAACAGTCCGAGCACGACCACGGCCGCCGCGATCGACGCCAACGCCAGTGTGTCGCCCCAGCCGTCCTGGCCGGACTTGATAAAACCGTAGGTGAGGCAGAGTAATCCGAATGACGATAGTGCGGCGCCGAGATAGTCGGTTGGCGACTGCTCTTCGCTGCGCGATTCCGGAACCAGGGTCGCGACGGCGATCGCGCCGACGACGACCAGTGGCACGTTGATCAGGAACACCGACCCCCACCAGAAGTTCTCGAGCAACCACCCGCCGAGAATCGGGCCGAGGGGCAGGCCGATCGCGGTGGACGTCACCCAGATCGTCAATGCCCGCGACCGTTCGTCGGCGTCGGGGAACAGCACGGGCAGCACCGCCATCGACAGCGGCATCATCACCGCGGCCCCCAGCCCCAGCAGGGTGCGTCCGGCGATCAGCTGACCCGACGTGCTCGCATAACTGCAGAGCAGCGACGCGACGCCGAACAGGACGAGGGCGCCGAGCAGGAGCTTCTTGCGGCCGTACCGATCACCGAGCGCGCCCGCTGGAAGCAACGCGGCGGCGAGGACCAGGGTGTATGCGGAACTGAACCACTGCAGTTGCGAGTTGTCCGCTCCGAGATCGACCGCCAGCGTCGGCAGCGCCACCGTCAGGACCGTGATGTCGAGACCGATGGTCAGCATGGCCACGGACAGGGCTCCGAGCGCCCACCAGCGGCGGGGGGCGACTTCGATGACCGTCGTTTCACTCATGACAGCTCCACTCGAAAGGAAGTTACTATATTTTGATAGTAACTCTCACTTTGTGCCTGTCAAGGGGCCGGTCAGCGTCGGCGGAGCTGCAGCGTGAAGCCCTCGGGCATGAGGGTGAGCCGCTCGGCGACCTTCAGCCGGTAGCCGGGGTCGCCCACGATGTCGTATCGACGCAGGATCGTGCCGAGAACCAGGACCGCCTCGTGGAGTGCGAACTGTCGTCCGATGCAGGCGCGCTCGCCGGTCCCGAACGGCTTGTACACGTGGGCGGGGCGGGACCTGATGCGCTCGGGCAGGAAATGGTCGGGATCGAACGCCTCGGGATCGTCGCCCCATACGGGGTCGCGGTGCAGGGCGGGGATGAGGACGAGAACCCAGTCGCCGACCTTCATCGGGTACTTGCCGACGAGGGTCGTGTCGACGGTCGCCTCCCTGCCGTACGCGGGGGCCGTCGGCCACAGTCGCAACGATTCGTCGAGCACGCGGCGCACGTAGCGGAGCTTCGCGATCTGCTCGAACGCAGGCTCCTCGTCGCCCCAGATCGCATCGACCTCCGCCTGCGCCTTCGCGAGGACGTCGGGGTGCCGCGACAGGTAGTACAGGGTGAACGACAGCGCACCGGACGTGGTTTCGTGCCCCGCGACCAGGAACGTCACCACCTGATGGCGAATATTCAATTCGTCGATCCGATCGGGGTCGTCCTCGCGCGCTGCCCGCAGCATGAGTTCGAGCAGGTCCTCGGGGCCGGCCTCGGCGCTGTCGCGGCGGGCACGGATCACCTCGTCGACGACCTCGGCCATGTGTTCCAGGTTGGCGACGTTGCGTCGATCCGACCGTCGCGTCAGCAGGCGTCCGAGCGCGCTGGACTTCACGAACGTGGTGCGCTGCGAATGGCTCAGCGCGCCGACCATCGCCTGCACGAACGGGTGCGGCCGCTCGCGTCTGAACGAGTCGAAGGAATAGCTGAAACCGGTGCGGCCGATGGTCTCGAGCGTCAGCTTCGTCATGTCGGAGGAGACGTCGACGGGGGTGCCGTCCACGCGTTCGTCCCAGTGCTCCGTCAGTTCGCCGGCGACATCCAGCATCGTGCGGTGATACGACCGCATCGCCGATTTCGTGAATGCCGGGGCGAGGAGGTTGTGCGCCTTGCTCCAGTTCGGCTCGTGGTTGTATGCGGTGAACAACCCGTCGCCGCCGACCTCGCGCAGGGACGCGACGCCGGGCGCCAGGTGCTTCGCGAACCGGGATTCGTCGGAGAGTTCCGCGACCATGTCTGCACCGGACGCGAACACGAACCGATTGCCGAGAACGTTGCGCTCGAAGATCGGCCCGAGTCTTCTGCCGATCTCCATCGAATTCTGCACGGGGGTGCGGATGCTGATCCCGAAGACGTCGCCGACGACGGGAAGCCGCCATCGAGGATGCGGGATGGTCGCCTCCGCCGTGGTGTGCAGTGATTCGACGCTCATTGTCGACCCCCGTGTCGATGTGGCCCGCGTTACTGAATTGATGTCTAGTACGCAAGGTACGCCTTACTGAACCGGTGTCAAGCAGTACGGTGACTGGCATGACCAGCGCCCGCCGACGACTCGCCCCGGAGCAGCGGCGCGCGCAGTTGCTCGACATCGGCGCGCGGCTGTTCGCAGACCGCCCGTACGAGGATGTGTGGATCGAGGAGGTCGCGGAACTCGCCGAGGTGTCGCGCGGATTGATGTACCACTACTTCCCGACGAAGCGGGATTTCTTCGCCGCGATCGTCGAACGCGAATCCGAACGACTGCTCGACGTGACGGCCCCCGACTCCACACTCCCCGTCGAGGAACAGGTCGCGGCCGGCCTCGACGCGTACTTCGAGCACGTCGCGAGCCACCGGCACGGAGTCCGGGCCATCAACCGCGGCGCGCTGTCGGCCGACTCCGACATCCGGGCCATCGTCGACCGGGAACTCGACGCGCAGCAGCGCCGCATCGTCGACGCGCTCGATCCCCCCGGCAGCGAGCGGGAACTCGTCGGCGTCGCGGTGCGCGGATGGATCGCGTTCGTCCGCGCCGTCTGCATGGACTGGCTCGACCACCCGTCGATCGCCGAGGGCGAGCTACGTGAACTCTGCCTGCGCTCGCTGCGGGGAATGCTGGGTGGGCGGCTCGACTGAGCCAAAGGGCTGGCACTTAAATAAATCAGTTGATATATTTAAGCCGAAATCCCTTCGGTGATCAAGGAGATCCCGCATGAGTGCACCCACCGTTACGTCGCAGGGCCGAACGAGCCCGGCGAAGACCGAGGCGGAACTGCGTCGTGAACTCGCGGCGGTGTACCGCCTGCTCGCGCATTTCAAGATGACCGACCTCATCTTCACGCACGTCTCGGTCCGGCTTCCCGGACCCGAACATCACTTCCTCATCAACCCGTACGGTCTGCTCTTCGAAGAGATCACCGCGTCCAACCTGGTGAAGATCGGACTCGACGGCGAACTCGTCGAACCGTCCGAATATCACGTCAACCCTGCGGGATTCGTGATCCACGGCGCGATTCACGAGGCCCGGACGGACGCGCAGTGCGTGCTGCACACCCACACGAAGGCCGGGTGCGCGGTGGCCGCGCAGGAGCACGGACTGCTGCCGCTGAACCAGATCTCGATGGAGTTCTACAACCGGGTCGGCTACCACGACTACGAGGGCATCGCCCTCAACACGGCCGAACGCGTGCGGTTGGTCGAGGATCTCCGCGACCACCCCGCGATGATCCTGCGCAATCACGGACTGCTCACCGTGGGCGAATCCGCCGCCGAGGCTTTTCTGCGAATGTTCTATCTGGAGAAGGCGTGTGACATCCAGATCGCCGCCCAGGCATCGGGTGAACTGCGCGTTCCGTCGCCCGAGATCGCCGAGCACACCGCGCGGCAGTTCGCCGGCGAGGCCACGGACGACTACACCGACGATCAGGCCTACGAGATGGCGTGGGCGGCGCTGCTGCGGATACTGGACCGCACCGCCCCCGATTACAAGGACTGACAGAGGCTTACAAGAACTGGCAGAGGCGATCACATCCTCGGTGCGGCAACGACTCCCGCCGGGGATGTGCCCGTCAGGACCGCCGCGACATTGCGCGCCGACTGCTGCGCCAGCGTCTGCGCGACCTGCGGTGAGTACCACGCGGCGTGCGGGGTGATCACGAGGTTCGGTATCTGCAGGATCGGATCATCCTGTGCGGGAGGTTCGTTCGGAAGAACATCGACGGCCGCGCCGGCGAGGTGTCCCCTGCGCAGTGCGGCTCCGAGCGCGTCGTGGTCGACGAGTCCGCCGCGGGAGACGTTCACCAGATACCCGCCGCGCTTCATCGTCGACAGCGCGCGCTCGTCGATCAGACCCCGCGTCTCGGGAGTCAGGGGAACGTGCAGGCTCAGCACGTCGGAGCGGCGCAGCAGTTCCTCGAACCCGACCACCTCGATGCCCTCGGCAGCGAGTTCCCCGGCGCGGTCGCCCAACCCGCGGCCGCTGACGAGAACGGTCATCCCCACGGCTCGGGCGCGCAGCGCGAAAGCGCCGGCGATCCGGCCGAAACCGTAGAGGCCCAGCACGGTTCCCGCGATGCGCCGCGGCGGCGCGGCGCTGACGTCCCACCCGCCCGCATGCACGGAGCGGTCGAGTGCGTGGGTGGATCGGAGCAGTCCGAGGGTGAGCGCGAGCGCGTGGTCCGCGACCTCCTCGGTGCAGTAGTCCACTGCCCGCGTGACCCACAGGCCGCGTTCGTGGGCCGCCGACACCGGCAGGTGGTCGTACCCGGCGGACGTGGCCGAGAGCAGTCGCAGGTCCGGGAGGTCCGACAGGTGACGGGGCTCGAGTCCGGTGTTCTCCGGGCCCACGAGCAGGGCGATGACGCCCGGGCCGGACGGGAACTCGGACTGGTGCACGACGTCCGCGGAAATACCTGCGGCGGCAAGCGAATCGGACAGTGCTTCGGCCGGAATGAAGTCGTCGACGACGACGACGCGGTCGGTCATCAGCCTACTGCCCCCGCTTCTTCGGTGGTCCGTCGTACGGCGGCGTCGACGCAGCGGGCGGCCGCGTCCTCCGCGCTGATCGCCTCCATGACGACGGGATCCAGGATGGCCTGCAATGCAAGACCGTCGGTCAGTGCCACCAGCGCGACGGTGACGGCGTCCGCGTCGAGGTCGGCGGAGACGGTGCCCTCCCGCTGCGCGGCGACGACCGACTCGCGCACGACGCCCCGCCAGCGGGCGAGGAAGGACGCGATCTCACCGCGCGCCGTTTCCTCGGCCGCACCCTCCGCGTAGAAGAACAGGAACACCCGGGTCATCGCCAGTCGGCGTTCGTCGAGCGGCAGGATGCTGGCGGTGATGTTCCGCAGCTTCTCGATCGGGCCGGCGCCCTCCTCGTCGAGAATCGTGCGGTACAGGTCGCCCTGGATGTCGCCGGCCCGGCGAAGCGCCGCGAGGAGCAGTTCGTGCCGGGACCCGAAGTAGTGGTTCAACACTCCGGTCGACCACCCGCTCTCCTCCGCCACCGCTCGTGTGGTGACGGCGGAGATCCCCTCCCGGGCGATCAACGCGAGAACGGCGTCGGCGAGCGCCAGTCTCCGCTCGTCGTGGTCGACGATCTTCGGCACGATCTTTCCTCCCGCTCATGCGCACTCACCCTCGTGCGCCGGTGTCACTCAGGCTATCGGTGTCGAGGTGCTCGCAACGCTCGGTGTCGATGTGCTCGCGACGCTCGGTGCCGGGACCGGAACCGGATCTTCCTCGTCCTTTCCCGACACTCGTGCGTTCCATACGGACATCACGTTCGCCGGGGTGGGTTCGGTGAACAGGCTGGTGGCCACGAACACCACGAGAGCGCTGACGAGCCCGACGTACACCGGCTCGTTCGCCATGACGTCGCCGACGACGAACATTGTCGCGATGGTCGCCACGGTGCCCACCGCCATGGCTGCCATGGCCGCGGTTCCCGTGGCGCGCTTCCAGACCAGTCCACCGAGGATGGGGACGAGGAGTCCGCCGACCAGGATGTCGTAGGCGATCGTCAGCGCGGAGACGATATCGTTGATGAGTGCGGCGACCACGATGCTGACGAGGCCGATCACGATCACGTAGAGGCGGTTGCCGCGCACGTCGGCTTCCGGGTCGGACGTGTCCAGTTCGGGCCGTGTGCGGCCGAAGATCTGGGCGACCAGCGGAAGGACGTCCTGCCGGGCGACCGTGGCGGTGGCGATCAGCGCGCCGGACGCGGTCGACATCATCGCGGCCACCGCGGCGGCGAGGACGATGCCGCTGAGGCCGACGGGCAGGACGTGGACGGCGACGTCGGCGTACACGTCGTCGGACGATCCGATGTCGGGCATGAGGGCCGACGCGGCCAGCCCGATCAGAGCGCCCGCGACGCCGTACAGCAGGCAGTAGACGCCGGCGGTGACGCCGCCCCACCGTGCGACCTCGGGCGACTTCGCGGTGAACACGCGCTGCCAGATGTCCTGTCCGATGAGGATGCCGAGGGTGTAGACGACGAAGAACGTGACGATGGTGCCGGTGCCGATGGTGCCGAGCCCGAGTGCCTGTTCGCCCACGCGCTCCTTGATGCCGGCGTAGCCGCCCGCCTTGCTCCACGTGAACGGGAGAAGCAGGACGAAGACGCCGATGGTCTTGATGACGAACTGGACGACGTCGGTGAGCGTGATCGACCACATGCCGCCCATCGCGGAGTAGGCCACGACGATGAGGCCGCCGAGGACCACCGACAGGGTCCGGTCGAAGCCGAACAGCACGTTGAAGATGGTGGCGTAGGCGATCGTGGAGGTGACGGTGAGCATGAGGGTGTACGCCATCATGACGAGGCCGGACGCACCGGTGGCGTCGATGCCGTACCGGAGTTTGAGCATCCCGGAGACGGTATAGACCTTGAGGCGCTGGATCCGTGCGGCGAAGAGCAGGCTGAGCAGGAGTACGCCGGCGGCGATCGACACGACCAGCCACATTCCGGAGATGCCGTACTTGTAGCCGAGGCCGACGCCACCGACGGTGGAGGCGCCGCCGATGACGACCGCCGCCATCGTGCTGGTGTAGAGGAATCCGCCGAGGCGGCGGCCGGCGACGAGGTATTCGCTGGAGTTGCTCGCCCGGCGTTTGCCCCACCAGCCGAACGCGAGCATTGCGCCCAGGTAGATCAGGATGATGGTGATGTCCATGATGCGTCCTTCACGTGTCCTAGCGGATCGGTGATGACGGGCGCGGTGGTCCCGTCGGTGCCGGTCTCGTCAGACCGTTGCCCTAGACGGTAGGAGAACATTGACGTGAAATAAATCACTTGATACAAATAATCACTTCAGAAAATCGTGAAGTAATGGTGCGAGCCAGCTCACACCCTGTTTTCGACCCCGCCGGAGGAGTGCGATGCGCAGCTCGCTGCCCGATCTGAAGCTCCTTCAGATCTTCGCGGCCGTCGTCCGCCACCAGGGGTTCGCGCCCGCGCAGCAGGAACTCGGACTGTCCGCCTCCGCGATCAGCACCTACATGAGCCAGCTCGAACGCCACCTCGGCATCGTGCTGTGCCATCGCGGCCGGGGCGGATTCGGCCTCACCAGCAAGGGCGAGCTCTACCACAAGGAATGCCTGCGCATCCTCGGCGAACTCGAGGGCTTCGAACGCTACGGCGCCGCGCTGCAGGGGGAGCTCCGGGGCACCCTCACCATCGGCGTTCTCGATTCCACCGTCACCGACGCCACCCTGCCGCTCGCCGACGTGATCGGCGTGTTCAGCAAGGACCACCCCGCCGTCTACCTCGACCTGAAGATCCAGACCCCGCACGAGCTGCAGGTCGGCGTGCTCGACGATCGGATCGACGTCGCGGTCGGCGCGTTCGCCTCGCCGATGAACGGCCTCGTCTCCCAGGCGCTGCACCGGGAGCAGCACTGGCTGTACTGCAGCGACAAGCATCCGCTGTTCGGCAGGAAGCGAGTGCCGCCGGAGGTCATCACGCAACAGCGGATGGTGACCCGCGGCTACTGGTCCGAGCAGGAACTCGCACGCCAGGGGTTTCCCCAGCCGTCGGCGACGGTGGAGAACATGGAGGCGCAGCTCATCCTCGTGCTGTCCGGCGCCTACATCGGCTACCTGCCCGAGCACTACGCGGAGTACTGGGTCGACCGGAACCGGCTGCGCCCGATCCTGCCGGCGTCGTTCGGTTATCAGGCGCCGTTCTCGCTGATCTACCGGCGGGGCCGGGCCCGCGAACCGATGGTCCTCACGTTCCGTGAGTTCGTGCGGACCAGCATGGGTAGCTGACCGCTGCTCAGGGGGCCGGGGAGCCCAGTTCGGCCGACAGCGCACGGCAACGCTCGACGAGAACGAGGCCGTGCTGCGCGCAGAGTGCGTCGTCGAGGCGGAACGTCGGCCCGATGACGCTGAGCGCGCCCACGATCCGCCCCACCGCGTCGTAGATGGGGGCCGCGACACCCGTCGACTGGTTCTCGATGGTGTCGTGGGCGATCGCGTATCCCTCGCTCTGCAGGTCGCCCCGCAGCGCGGCGCCGACGGCCGTTCCCTCGAGCGGCACCGTCTGTCCCACCCATCCCATGTGCCGGATCGCGTGGGTGCCCTCGATCTGCGCGAGATACAGGGCGGTGCCCTTCGGGCCGTGGGTCGACAGGTAGGTGGATTCGCGGGTTCCCTCCGCGATCGCGACCATCGCGGGCCGGGCCCGGGACAGCAGCTGGTTGTCACTGATCGCCCGGGCGCCGATCTGGAGAAGTCGCGGTCCGGCCCGGTAGACGTTGTCGTCGCCGCGGACCAGGAACTCGCTCTGCTCCATACTGCGGATCAGGCGCAGCGCGGTACTCGTGGCGAGACCGGCGGCTTTGGCGGCGTCGCCGAGCGTCAACCCGCCCTGCTCGGTGATCGCGCCGAGCAGTTCGAAGGTGCGGCTCGCGCTGCGGGTCACATCTCCGGGGGCCATGGGTCGTCTCCTGACGGTCGCGGGTGTCGGCGTGAATCTACCGCGACGCGATCTCGGACAGCAGAGGCTGCCGGTGTTCGTCGAGCAGCGGGCTGCGGCGGACCCCGGGGCGCGCGCTGTCGCCGAACACGACCGGCTGCCGGACGTAGTCGATGGTTCCCGCGACCGGATGATCGAACGACTCCACGAGTCCCCGGTGCCGGCTCTGCTCGGACGACAACGCCTGTTCCACGTTCCAGATCTCCGAGCTCGCCAGTCCGGCCGCGCCGAGGACTGCGACCACCTCGGCGACCGTCTTGTCCTTCGCCCAGATCTCGATCTCTGCGCGCAGGGCGGGTTCGTGATCGGTGCGCGAGGTGTCGTCCGCGAAACGGTCGTCGCCGAGAAGATCTGCACGATCCATGGTGTGGGCGAGCTTCTCGAATCCGGACTGGCTGGCGACGGCGAGGACGAACAGGCCGTCCGACGCCCGGTACGTGTCGAACGGGGTGGAGACGGGATGGCGATTTCCGACGCCGGCCGGTGCGACCCCTGATGCCTGCAACTGGCTGTGCGCGGTGGGGAGCATGGCCAGCATGCTGTCGAACATGGCGACGTCGAGGTGTTGCCCCACACCCGATTCCCGGGTGCCGACCAGGGCGGAGCTGATGCCCCACGCTGCGAACAGACCCGCGACGAGGTCGCCGAACGATTCGCCGAGCCGGGTCGGACCGGATTCGGGGGAACCGGTGATGCTCATGATCCCCGACATCGCCTGCACGACGAGGTCGTACGCGGCCGAACCCGCGAGCGGCCCGTCCTGCCCGAAACCGGAGATGGATGCGTAGACGAGCCCGGGGTTGCGGGCGTGGACGGCGTCGTAGTCGATGCCGAGCCTTGTGGTTACGCCGGGCCGGAAGTTCTCGACGAGAACGTCTGCCGTGTCGAGGAGGTCGAACAGCACCTTCCGATCCGCTTCGTCCTTGAGATTCAGTGCCAGCGAACGTTTTCCGCGGTTCAGCACGTTGAAATAGATGCTCTCGCCATCGCGGAACGGGCCCAGGTGCCGCGAGTCCTCGCCGGTGGCGGGCTCGATCTTGACGACGTCGGCGCCGGCGTCCGCGAGCAGCGCCGTGCAGTACGGTCCGGCCAGGACGCGGGAGAGATCGACGACGCGGATGCCGTCGAGGGGAGGCAGGGTAGGCATGAGGGACCCTTCTCAGAATTCGGTCGAGCGCGGGGAGGGCGCGTTGGAGGCGATGGTGAGCAGCTGGATCTGCGAGGTGCCCTCGAAGATCCGGAGGATCCGGCAGTCGCGGTAGAGGCGTTCGATCTCGGATTCGCGCATGAAACCGGCGCCGCCGTGAATCTGCACGGTCTGGTCGACGATCGAGAAGCAGGCCTCCGTGGCCACGTACTTCGACACGGACGCGGCGCGGCGCAGATCGGCCCCGGCATCCTTCACGTCCGCCGCCCAGTCCGCGGTGACGCGGGACGCGACGAGCTGCGCGTCGCACGCACCCAGCAGCAGCTGAATCGCCTGGAACTCGGCGATGGGGTGTCCGAACTGCTTGCGCTCCGCCGCGTAGGAGCGGCCCAGTTCCCAAGCACGCAGGGCAATTCCGTTGGCCATCGCGGCCACGTCGATGCGGGCCCGGTTGAGGGCGGTGAGCGCGATGTTGCCGCCGCGGCCCTCCGTTCCCACCACGGCGTCGTGGGGGAGCACCACGTCGTCGAGGTAGACGGTGTACGTGGGGGCGGACCGGATGCCCAGCTTGTCCTGGGGCTCCGAGTAACTCACGCCGGGAGTGCCCTGGGGGAGGACGAACGCGGTGATGCCGCGGAAACCCGCGGACGGATCGGTCTTGGCGAAGAGGACGACCAGGTCGGCCTCCTTGGCGTTGGAGATGTACGTCTTCGAACCGGACAGGTGCCACCCGTCGTCCTCGCGCCGTGCCGTCGTGCGCATCGACGCGATGTCGGAGCCGGCGTCCGGTTCGGTGAGGGCGAACCCGGCGAGCAGTTCACCGGAGGCGAGCCGGGGCAGCCACCGGCGCTTCTGTTCCTCGGTTCCGCCGACGAGGATCGGCTCGAGCCCCAGGTAGTGCGCGGTGTAGATCGAGGCGAGGGCGGCGTCGGTGCGGGCCACCTCCTCGATGGCGATCAACTGCGTCTTGGTGGACAGGCCCAGTCCGCCGAACTCCTCGGGCACCGAGATGCCCATCAGGTCCTGTTCGCCCAGTCGCTTCACCAACTCCGCCGGAAACTCCCGCGTCTCGTCACGGAAAGCCGCGCCGGGGTGGATCTCACGGTTGGCGAA
The DNA here is from genome assembly GCF_042671975.1 of Rhodococcus sp. NPDC127593. Taxonomy (NCBI): domain Bacteria; kingdom Bacillati; phylum Actinomycetota; class Actinomycetes; order Mycobacteriales; family Nocardiaceae; genus Rhodococcus; species Rhodococcus sp. NPDC127593. The sequence continues at coordinate 74,426 of NZ_JBHXWI010000004.1, forward strand.
CGCGCGCACGGTGGAGCGAAACTCGGCGGCATCGAGCAGCTGATCGGTCACGGGAACTCCTGTCGGAAGATCGAGATTGCCATCTAGTGAAATAGCAATGCCACTTGGTGGCATATCGACTATGAAGGAGAACGCCGAATTTGTCCAGGGGTGCCGGTGTTCACGGCACGGGACCGGGTACTCGACCACGGACGGGCAGCGCACACCGTCCGGCACCTATCAGGGAACGACCACCGCGCCGGTGGGTGGGTTGATCTGGAAGGGTAAGACGTTCCAGGGCGGCACGGTCGTCAACAACTTCGCGTTCGGCCTGACCGGACTCGCGGGCACAACCTCGCAGGACGGGAACGGAGACACCGTCATCGATCACAGCCCATCAGGTCTGGGGTTCCTGACCGACAGGATTTCCCCCAACGCAGACGGGACCTACACCGGGGCCGTGTATGTCAACGGCAACCAGGTGGGAAGCTTCGGCCTCTCGAGATAACTGTCCCGGGGCCGACTACGACAACGAGGCCGCACCGCTCGGGTGCGACCTCGTCGTCACAGTGTCATCGGGGCGTCGGTCAGACGGCCCGGACATTCTGGGCCTGCGGGCCCTTCTGGCCCTGTCCGACCTCGAATTCCACCCGCTGGTTCTCCTCGAGCGACTTGTAGCCGCTGCCCGAGATCTCGGAGTAGTGAACGAACACATCCGCGCTGCCGTCGTCCGGCGCTATGAATCCGAAGCCCTTCTCGCTGTTGAACCACTTCACAACACCCTGCGCCATACCGTTCACTCCCTGCAGTTGCCGCCCGGGACCTCACATCGAGATCCCGTTCGCGTGGATATATCCTGTCATCAAGGCGCGCGTGCTTCCAGTGGTACGCCCACGATTCCTGCGGATCCTGGACGCCGTACCAGGTCTGGGGAAGAAATTTTCCTCGACGACCGATGATTCTGCCCGTCGGCGGCGGTCCTACCTGTGACCGAGAATCACCGCCCCGAACGAGGAGAACTCGATGAAACCCACATCGACCGCCACCGCCCATGCCCGGACCCTCGACGTCCCCGGTGCCAGGCTGTACTACGAGGTACGGGGCACGGGCCCCGTTGTGGTGCTCGTCGGCGCCCCGATGGACGCCGACTCCTTCGCGCCCGCGGCCGATCTGCTCTCATCCGAATACACCGTGCTTACGACGGATCCGCGGGGCATCCACCGCAGCCCGGTCGACGATCGCGACCGGGATTCGACCCCCGAGATGCGCGCCGACGACCTCGCCCGGCTCCTGATGCACCTCGATGCAGGCCCTGCCGTGGTGTTCGGCTCCAGCGGCGGCGCCGTCAGCGCGCTCGCGCTCGTGCACGCGCATCCCGAGCTGGTCCACACCGTGATCGCCCACGAGCCGCCGCTGGACGAATTGCTCGACGACCGTGAGCAGCTGCGTGTAAAAACCGACGAGATCATCGACACCCACCTCGCCGGGGACGTCGTGGGGGCGTGGAGGAAGTTCCTGGCTCTGGCGAACATCCACCTGCCCGAGGAGGCGTTCCAGCAGATGTTCGCGGGCGAACGGGATGCGCGGACCGAAGCGGACGACTACTTCCAGCACGCGCACATGCTGCGACCGACCACCCGCTGGTGCCCCGACATCACCGCCCTGCGCTCGGCGCCCACCCGCGTCGTGGTTGGTATCGGCGAGGAGTCGGGTGGCCAACTCTGCGACCGAACATCGCGGGCGCTCGCCACCGAACTGGGCGTCGAGCCCACCCTGTTCCCCGGCGACCACATCGGCTTCGCCCACGACCCCGCCGCGTTCGTCACCCGTCTGCGCGCAGTGCTGCCGGAGGGCTGAGCGGACGCTCCCCGGGTGACCTCAGCCCGCGATCGGAATGCGTTTCGTGACGATCCGATGGATCAACCGGGCGGCGGTACGGGCAGTGCGGTTGTCGACGTCGAACGACGGATTGAGCTCGGCCACATCGCACACCGCGAGTTTTCCGCTGGCGGCGACCGCATCGCACACGAATTGGATCGTCTCCGCCGGAACACCGTACGCGGCGGGAGCGCTCACTCCCGGTGCGACCGCGGCGGGAAGGACGTCGAGGTCGATGGTGAGGTAGACGAGATCGACGTCCGACAGGAACTCGCTGACGAAGACGGCCACCCGGTGCCGGTCGGAGACCGAGCAGTCGTCGTCCAGGAGGTACCGGACCCCGTACCCGCGTGCGGTGTCGAACAGTGCGGTGGTGTTGCTCGGCTGGCTGATGCCGAGCACGGAGTACTGCAGGGTGGTGCCCGCTGCATGCTCCCGCTCGAGGATCTGCCGGAACGGGGTGCCCGAACTCGGGACCGGATCGGACCGCAGGTCGAAGTGGGCGTCCAGGTTCAGGACCCCGATCCGTCTGGCCGGGGTCCGGACCGATGCCTGCGCCAGACCGAGGTACGTCCCGAAGGCCACCTCGTGGCCGCCGCCGAGGACCAACGGGAACTGGCCGGCGTCGAGAGTCGCTGCGACCACGGCGCCGAGCGCCTCCTGCCCGGCTTCGAGACGATTGTCGGTGACCGCGACGGTGCCGGCGTCGTACACGCGGAGCGGCTCGGCGAGCGCCATCGACGACAGCGCGCCCCGCAGCGCGTCCGGGCCGCGGGCCGCCCCGCGGCGTCCCTTGTTCCGCTCGACGCCCTCGTCGCTCGAGAAGCCGACGAGCACGCAGGCGCCGGGCTCGGAGCCGTCGTGAAGAGGCGTCACCGCCTGGTGCCAGCGGAGGTGGTGACTCGACGTGCCGTCCACTCTGCCGATCCAGGGGGGTGGGGGAATCAGCAGGTTCTCCATCATCGCAGGGCCCTCGCTTTCTCGTGACCGGTGTGCGCGGACCAGGCGAGTTCACCGCCCCGCCACACATCGCTGACCAGGGGGACGCCGGGCCGGTAGGCCAAGTGTAGGTACGACGGCGCGTCCAGGGCGAGGGCGTCGGCCCGCGCTCCGGGACGCAGGACCCCGACGTCGGCACGTTGCAGCGCGCGGGCACCGCCCGCGGTCGCCGCCCAGATGGCTTCGTCCGGGGTCATGTGCATGTCCCGCACCGCGATCGCGATGCAGAACGGCAGGCTGGTGGTGTAGCTGGTGCCGGGGTTGCAATCGGCACCGAGCGCCACCGTGACACCCGCGTCGAGCAGGGCCCGGGCGTCCGGGTACTTGTTCCGGGTCGAGAAATCCGCGCCGGGCAGGAGAGTGGCCACCGTCGAACTCTGCGCGAGCGCGTCGATGTCGGCCTGCGTGGTGTAGCAGACGTGGTCGACGGACGCGGCCCCCAGTTCGACAGCGAGCTGGACTCCGGGGCCCTCACGGAGCTGGTTGCCGTGGACGCGGGGGATGAGCCCCTTCGCCATCCCGGCAGTGAGAACGGCGTGTGCCTGATCGCGGTCGAACGCGCCGGTCTCACAGAACACGTCGATCCATTTCGCCTGCGGTGCACAGGCATCGATCATCTCCGAGCACACCATGGCGACGTAGTCGTCGGCCCGCCCCGCGTATTCCGGCGGCGGAACGTGAGCGGCGAGCAGCGTCACCTCGTCGGTGAGGGACGCCGCGATCTTCGTGCTGCGCAGTTCGTGCGCGACCGTCTGCCCGTACCCGGTCTTGCACTCCACGGTGGTGCTGCCCGACCGCAGGGACTCGTCCAGCAGTCGCCGCGTGTTCGCCTCGAGTTCCTCGTCGGTCGCGTTCCGTGTCGCCTCGATCGTGTTGCGGATGCCACCCGCCGCGTACGGCTGGCCCGCCATGCGCGCCGCGAATTCCTCCGCGCGCTCCCCGCCGAACACGAGGTGCGAGTGGCTCTCCACGAAGCCAGGCAGCACCGCCCGGCCGTCGAGATCGTGCCCGATATCCCCGGCCGGCGCCGAGGCGGCGCTGCCGACCCAGGCCACCACGCCGCCGTCGAAGACGACGGCGGCGTCGCGGATCAGCCCGAGCGGACCTTCCCCCACTGTCGGGTCGTTGGTCACCAGGGTGCCGATGCCGGTCAGCACTGTGGAGCGGGAGGTGTTCGCTGTCACTGCTGTTCCTTCCAGTGGTTCGAAAATACGGTCGCTCGGGCCTGCGGTCATCCTTCGGACATCGGCACGCGCACGCCGCGCTCCTTGGCGACATCGATCGCGTGGTCGTATCCGGCGTCGACGTGCCGGATGACACCCATGCCGGGATCGTTGGTCAGGACCCGCTCCAGCTTCTCGGCGGCCAGGTCGGTGCCGTCTGCGATGCACACCTGACCGGCGTGGATGGACCGTCCCATGCCGACGCCGCCGCCCTGGTGGATGGACACCCACGACGCTCCCGACGCGGTGTTGACGAGTGCGTTGAGCAGCGGCCAGTCGGCGATCGCGTCGGAGCCGTCGAGCATCGACTCGGTCTCGCGGTACGGGGAGGCCACGGATCCGGAATCGAGGTGGTCGCGGCCGATGGCGACGGGCGCGGACAGCTCGCCGGACGCCACCATTTCGTTGAACTTCAGGCCGGCCTTGTGCCGTTCGCCGTAGCCGAGCCAGCAGATGCGTGCGGGCAGACCCTCGAACGCCACTTTCTCGCCCGCCATCGTGATCCAGCGCTTCAGGTGCTCGTTCTCGGGGAACAGTTCGAGGATCGCCTTGTCGGTGGCGGCGATGTCCTTCGGATCGCCCGACAGCGCGGCCCAGCGGAACGGGCCGAGGCCCTCCTCGAACAGCGGACGGATGTAGGCGGGCACGAATCCGGGAAAGTCGAACGCGCGGTAGTAGCCGGCCTTGCGGGCCTCGTCACGGATGGAGTTGCCGTAGTCGAACACCTCGGCGCCCTTGTCGAGGAAGCCGACCATCGCGGCGACGTGCCGTGCCATCGACGCGCGGGAGTCCTCGGTGAACTTCGCCGGGTCCTTGTCGGCCATCGCCTTCATGTCGGCGAAATCGATCCCGAGCGGCAGGTACGACAGCGGGTCGTGCGCCGACGTCTGGTCGGTGACGATGTCGATGGGGGCGTTCATGGCGAGCAGTTCGGGGAAGATCTCCGCGGCGTTGCCTTCGAGGCCGATAGACAGTGGGCGCTTCGCGTCGCGGGCCTCGATCGCGAGACGCAGGGCGTCGTGGATGTCGGTGGCCTTGGTGTCGAGGTACTTGTGCGCGATCCGGCGGTCGATGCGGGTGACGTCGCAGTCGACGCAGATCGCGACGCCGTCGTTCATCGTCACGGCGAGGGGCTGGGCGCCGCCCATGCCGCCGAGTCCCGCAGTCAGCGTGATGGTGCCGGCGAGCGAGCCGCCGAAGCGCTTCCGGCCAACCGCGCCGAACGTCTCGTACGTTCCCTGCAGGATGCCCTGGGTGCCGATGTAGATCCACGACCCGGCAGTCATCTGCCCGTACATGATCAGGCCGAGGGCGTCGAGCTTGCGGAACTCCTCCCAGTTGGCCCAGTCGCCCACCAGGTTCGAGTTCGCGAGGAGGACGCGGGGAGCCCATTCGCTGGTGCGGAACACGCCGACCGGCTTTCCGGACTGCACCAGCATCGTCTCGTCGGACTTCAGGGTCTTCAACGTCCGGACCATCGCGTCGAACGCCTCCCAGCTGCGCGCGGCCTTGCCGGTGCCGCCGTAGACGACGAGGGAGTCGGGATGCTCGGCGACCTCGGGGTCGAGGTTGTTCATCAGCATGCGCAGGGCGCCTTCTTGCTGCCAGCCGAGTGTCGTCAGTTCGGTGCCGCGGGGCGCCGACACGTGGCGGGGTCCGGAAACCGTAGGCGTCGTGGTGGTCATGTCGTGTACTCCTTGATGGTCGAACGAGAGAGTGGGAAGAGTCTGGGTGTCAGCGTGATTCACAGTCGCGAATCCGCCATCGCGGTATTGGCCGGATAGATCATCGAAGGGGGTGGGTTGCTGCTGCGCCGCGCGAGCGGGTAGTAGATGGCGGCCGTGAAGACGATGCCTACGATCCACGAGATGTCCGCGCCGCCCAGCATTTCCGTGACGGGTCCGGTGTAGAGCTTCTGGGCGAGGAACGGGATCTGCGCGAGAACGCCGACGGCGTAACAGGTCATCGCCGTCTTGTTCCAGCGGCCGTAGCGGCCCGCCGGGTCGTACAGCGCCGGGATGTCCACGCGCTCCTTGGAGATGAGGTAGTAGTCGATCAGGTTGATGGCGCTCCAGGGGGTGAAGACCATCAGCAGCACGAGGACGAAGTTCTTGAAATTGTTGAGGAAGTCTGCGCTGGCACCGATCGCGATCAGCATCGACACGGCGACGAAACCGATGATGTACAGGCTGCGGGCCCGGGACGAGATACGCGACTGTCCGTTGAAGGCGGTCACCGTGGTGAGGATCGACATGAATCCGCCGTAGGCGTTGAGGCAGTTGACGGTGAGCTTCCCGACCAGGATCACCAGGTAGATCATCAGGGCGATCGCGGCGGGTCCGGCGAGTTCGCCGATGAAGCCGACCTGGTCGCTGAGGAAGGCATCCCCGGCCACGGCGGCGACGAGTGCGCCCAGCGTCATCGACCACTGCGAGCCGATCACGCTGCCCGCGAACGTCGACCAGAACGTCGTCCGCTCGCTGGTCGAGCGCGGGAGGTAGCGGGAGTAGTCCGCGACGTACGGTCCGAACGTCAGCTGCCAGCCGGCACCGAGCGAGATCGCGAGGAGGAACGTGACGATGTCGAAACCCTTGTTCCCGACGAACGCGGCCACGTCGTACTCGGCGAACAAGCGGATCGCAAGGTAGCTGAATCCGACGATGCCCACGACCGTCGCGATCTTGCCGACCACGTGGATGAGTTTGTAGCCGGTCACCGCCACGAACGCGGTCATCGCGCCGAAGATGAGGATGCCGACCGTCGGGCTGTCGATGTGGAGGATCTCGTTCACGGCCTGACCTGCGAGGACGCTGCCGGTCGCGGCGAAACCGAGGTACATCAGGACGACGAGGACCAGCGGGAGCACGGCGCCCAGAACACCGAACTGGGCCCGGCTCGAGATCATCTGGGGCAGGCCGAGGCGCGGTCCCTGGGCGGAGTGCAGCGCCATCACGGCACCGCCGAAGACATTGCCGATCAGCAGACCCACGATGGCCCACAGGGCGTCGGCGCCGAAGACGACCGCGAGGGCGCCGTCGACGATCGCGGTGATCTGCATGTTGGCGCCGAACCAGAGCGTGAACTGGCTGCGTGGAGATCCGTGGCGCTCGTCGTCCGGGACGACGTCGATGGTGCGACGCTCCGGCGCGAGGCTGATCTCGGGAGGTCCCTCGTGTGTCATTGGCCTGATGTCTCTCTGTGACGAGTCCGGCAGCTGGGTCGGTCCCGGGTGCTCTGTCCCATGTCCTGAATCCAGTGTGCTCTGACTCACGTTTTTTATCGCCTTAGATGTATAGTCCTGTATAGACAACCCCCTGTCAAGCGTTCTCCAAGGACCCAGCCGAGAGGCGTGCCGGCCCGCCACTGCACCAGTCGGAAGTGTCGATGCTTCCGACGGAAGGTACTGACATGAGAGTAATTTCGACGTCCTCACATTCGCTCGAGGACGATGAACAGCAGTTTTCCGCTCCGGAAGCGCCCGATCGCTTCCGCGACCTCTACCTCCGCACCGCCGGCCATCCCTCCGCCGACGGCGCAGATCCGCAGGCGCGTGATCGCATCGCGAACGCGCATCTCGAGACCGGGTCGAACCGAAACTCCGGGACCGCGGTGGTGCGCGGAATCGACGCCGCAGACCCCAGCGGGATCGGGCCGGCGGTGCAGATCATCACCGACGACATGGCCCTGCTCGTCGAATCGGTACTCCTGACCGCGGCCAGGGTCGGCGCCCCGATCGAGGAGGCACTGCATCCGGTCCTTGTCGCCCGTCGCTCGGAGTCGGGCACCCTCACCGACCTTCTGCCTGCCACCGACTCGGGGACGGCGGAGTCGTGGATCCACGTGGGTCTGCGCTCCGACACGCCGGGCACCGTCGTCGCCGCATTGGTCGAGGCGTTGAACACCGTCCTCGCCGACGTGCGCCGGGTGGACCGGGATCTGTCGCGCATGCGCGAACTGCAGATTCAGGTCTCCAAACAACTCGACTCGCAGACCGGGCAGGACTCGCTATCCGAAGAGCTCCGGGAGGCCGCCGATTTCCTGCGCTGGTGCGAAGCAGGCAACTTCACCGTCCTCGGGTACGCGCGCTACGGCGACGACGGCACACCCGAGGAGAGTCTCGGCGTGCTCCACGACCGGGAGGGCGATCGTGCGCCGGCCACGGAATCCGGACCCGTCCTGGCGATCGGGCAGGCGGCGCTTCCGGTGTCCGTGCACCGTTCGTCGTACCCGTCGGTGGTCGGAGTCCGGGCGGGAGGAGTGGAGCACCGCTTCGTCGGCGCGTTCACCCCAGCGGGCAGGCACGAGAACGTCCTGGACATTCCGGGTGCGGGACGCCGGGTGCGGGCCCTGCTCGACCGTGCCGGTTTCGACATCGAGTCCTTCTCCGGGCAGGCCGTGCTGCAGGTCGTGCAGGCGCTGCCGCTGACCGAGTTGTTCGCGGCGAGCCCGGACTCGCTGCATTCGGCCCTCACCGAGGTCGCCGGCATCACCGCGCGCGAGCAGATTCACCTCTTCCTGCGCACGGACGTCCCGGGCGACAGCATGTCGGCGCTGGTGTTCATTCCCCGCGATCGGTACAACACGCGCACGCGCCTGGCGACGCAGCGCGTCCTGCTGGACGAACTGGGCGGCACCGCAGTCGAATACACCACGAACGTGTCCGAGTACCCGCTGGCGATGGTGCATTTCACAATGCGGGTCCCGGCGGACACCGAGGTGACGGACACGCGGCGACTGGAGATTCAGCGCCGGATCTCCCGGGCCTGCCGGACCTGGGACGACCGGTTCCACGACGAGCTCGACACAGCCGAACGTGATCTCCTCGCACACTATTCGGAGCACTTCCCGGAGGTGTACAAGCACGATTTCGACGGCCGGCGGGCCCATGCCGATCTGGCGGTGTTCGAGAGGCTGACGGACGGTGCGATCGAAACGCGGCTCGACGCGAACGCGGCGGAGTGGCGCTTCACCTTCTTCGTCGGCGGTGCACCCGCCTCCCTCAGCGATGTTCTCCCGATCCTGCAGAGCATGGGGGTCGCGGTCCTCGACGAGCGCCCGTACACGGTCGCGAACCGTCGCGGAACGGTGTGCTGGATGTACGAGTTCGGGATCCGCTACGCGTCGCCGGGGCCGGTGGGCGATCTGCTGCCGCGTCGCTTCACGGAGACGTTCGCCGCGGCCTGGGAGTCCCGGGCCGAGACGGACAGCTTCAACGAACTCGTACTCCGCGCGGGCCTGGACTGGCGTGAGGTGGAGGTGCTGCGGGCATACGCGCGGTACCTCCGGCAGGGCGGATTCCCGTACAGCCAGAACCACATCGCGACGGTCCTCGGTGATCATCCGGAGATCTCGCAGGCACTGATCCGGCTGTTCGCCGCGAGGTTCGATCCGGACGGCACGGCGGAGTGCGGCGAACTGATCGCGTCGCTGGAAACGGCGATCGGCGACGTCCTCGGCCTCGACGCCGACCGCATCCTGCGCGCCTACCTGAACGTGGTCCTGGCGACGCTGCGCACCAACCGCTACGCCCGCCCGGGCCGGGAACGTCAGGTCCTGGCGTTCAAATTCGATCCGCAGCGGATCCCGGAACTGCCGCAGCCGCGGCCCCGCTTCGAGATCTACGTCTACTCGCCGTGGGTCGAGGGCGTGCACATGCGGTTCGGCGCCGTGGCGCGCGGAGGGCTGCGGTGGTCCGACCGCAAGGAGGACTTCCGCACCGAGGTGCTCGGCCTCGTGAAGGCGCAGGCGGTCAAGAACTCGGTGATCGTGCCCGTCGGCGCGAAGGGCGGGTTCGTCGTCGCGCGCCCGCCCGCTCCCACCGGCGACCCGCTGCGCGATCGGGACGCCCAACGCGCCGAGGGTGTTCGCTGCTACCGCAGCTTCATCAGCGGACTGCTGGACGTCACCGACAACGTGGACCTAGCGACCGGTGCCGTGATCCCGGCGCCGCGGGTGGTGCGGCACGACGGCGACGACACGTACCTCGTCGTCGCCGCGGACAAGGGCACCGCGACGTTCTCCGACATCGCCAATGACGTTGCGACGCAGTACGGGTTCTGGCTGGGTGACGCATTCGCGTCGGGCGGATCCGTCGGGTACGACCACAAGGCGCTCGGCATCACCGCCCGGGGCGCGTGGGAGAGCGTGAAGCGGCACTTCCGGGAGATGGGTGTCGACACCCAGTCGCAGGAGTTCACGGCCGTCGGGATCGGCGACATGAGCGGCGACGTGTTCGGCAACGGAATGCTCGCGAGCCCGCACATCCGGCTCGTCGCCGCGTTCGATCACCGGCATGTGTTCCTCGACCCGAATCCCGACGCGGCCACGTCCTTCGCGGAGCGGGAACGGCTGTTCGCGCTGCCGAGGTCGTCGTGGGCGGACTATGCGCCCGGCCTGATCAGCGCCGGCGGCGGAGTGTGGGAACGGTCGAGGAAGAGTGTTCCGATCAGCGAGGAGGCGCGGCGCGCGCTCGGACTGAGTCCCGGGACCACCGAACTGTCCCCGCCCGACCTGGTCCGCGCCATCCTGCGGGCGCCGGTGGACCTGCTGTGGAACGGCGGCATCGGGACATACGTGAAGTCGGGCACCGAAACCCACCTGGACGTGGGAGACAAGGGCAACGACGGCGTCCGCGTCGACGGTGCCGACGTCCGGGCCCGGGTGGTCGGTGAGGGCGGCAACCTCGGCTTGACCCAGCTGGGACGCATCGAATTCTCCCGCTCCGGAGGGCGAATCAACACGGACGCTCTCGACAACTCGGCGGGCGTGGACTGCTCCGACCACGAGGTCAACATCAAGGTCCTGCTCGACGCCCTGGTCAGCGGCGGCCGTCTCGCCGCGGACGACCGTGCGGGCCTGCTCGCCGAGATGTCCGGGGAGGTGTCGCGTCTCGTGCTCTCCGACAACGTCGCCCAGAACGACGTGCTGGGCACGAGCCGGGCCGACGCCGCCGCGTCCCTCACGGTGCACGGACGGCTCATCGGCCATCTGGAGGGCCGCTACGGTCTGGACCGTGCCATCGAGGTGCTGCCGTCCCGGAAGGAGGTCTCCGTCCGGGAGCGCGCGGAGACCGGACTCACCTCGCCGGAACTCGCGACCCTCATGGCGCACGTCAAGCTGGCGCTGAAGTCGGACCTGCTGGCCGGCGACCTGCCCGACAGCCCGGCATTCTCGGACGCCCTCGCCGGGTACTTCCCGCACCGGCTCCGTGAGTGCTTCGGCGACGCCATCGGCGACCATCCGCTGCGGCGGGAGATCGTCGCGACGGTCCTCACCAACGACGTCGTCGACAACGGCGGCATCACCTACGCCTTCCGGCTGGGGGAGGAGGCCGGGGCGAGCAGCGCCGACGCCGTGCGGGCCTTCGCGGTCGTGTCGGCCGTGTTCGGCCTGCCGTCGCTTCGGCGCGACATCCGGGACGCCGACCTCGACGCCGCGCTCTCGGACGACCTCACGCTGTTCACCCGGCGGCTGCTCGACCGGGCGTCGCGATGGATGCTGACCCGCAGGCCCCAGCCGCTCGCGGTCGGGGCGGAGATCAGCCGATTCCGTGACCGCGTCGCGGACCTGACACCACACGTCGCGGGCTGGCTCTGCGGTGAGGACGCGGAGAATCTGCGGAGCCGCACGGCCGCGCTGGTGGCCCGCGGTGTCCCCGCGGACCTGGCCGGGCGGGTGCAACTGCTCCTGGATCGGTTCGCGCTGCTGGACATCGTCGAGATCGCCGACATCACCCAGCGCGATCCCCGCGAGGTGGCCGAGGTGTACTACCGGCTCGGCGAGTGCCTCGGGTTGGTGCACCTCCTGGTGGGTGTCTCGCAGCTGGGACGGGGAACCAGGTGGAACGCGCTGGCCCGGTTGTCGTTGCGCGACGAGTTGTACGACACGGTCCGGGCACTGTGCCTCGACGTGATCTCGGGCAGTGAAGCGGTCGACACTGCGGAACAGAAGATCGGCGAGTGGGAGGACCGCAACGCCGCCCGGCTGGCGCGCGCCCGACACACGCTCGACGCCGTCACCGAATCGGGGGAACACGACCTGGCCGCACTCTCCGTCGCGACCAGGCAACTGCGCAGCATGGTGAGGTGACACGGGGCGCACCGCGCGATGAGGGCTTACCCGTGCAGTCGGCCGATAGACTGCAACGGCCGACTGCACGGGAAGTTCATCGGTGTTGCAGAGGGATGGGTGTCAGTGGTGGAGATCGCAGTAGTCGACGCGGAGCTTGCCGCGTTGTACAACGGACCGGGGACGGAGTCGGCCCCGGCGTACGAACGCGTCAAGCAGCTGATCGTGTCGCAGATCAATGCCGGCCGCTGGCAGGAGGGCGATCAGTTGCCCTCGGAGAATCAGCTCGTGGGCGCTCTGGGCCTGTCCCGCATGACCATCAACCGCGCGCTGCGCGAACTCAGCGCCGAGGGTCTCGTGGTGCGCCTGATGGGTGTGGGGACGTTCGTGGCGGCCACGAAAACGGCGTCGCCCCTGTTCGAGGTCAAGAACATCGCGGACGAGATCCAGCAACGCGGACACCGCCACCGCACCGAAGTGGTGTACGTGCGGGAGGAAGACGCCGATCCGGCGAACGCCTTCATCCGGGATTCGATCCGCGGCAAGGTGTTCCACTCGCTGATGATCCACTACGAGGACGACACACCGATCCAGCTCGAAGACCGGTTCGTCAATCCCGCCGAGGCGCCCGGGTACCTCGATCAGGACTTCACCCAGCAGACTCCCAATCACTATCTGAGCGTGGAGGCTCCCCTGACGAGGGGCGAGCACGTCGTCGAAGCGGTCCTCGCGTCACCCGAGGAATGCAGGCTCCTCCACATCGAGCGCGCCGAACCGTGCCTGATGATCCGGCGCCGCACGTGGTCCTCGCGGGGGCTCGTCAGTGCCGCGCGTCTCGTCCATCCAGGGTCGCGGAATCGGCTCGAAGGGACGTTCGGGACGGGCTGACCGGGGTAGCTGTCTGCGGGGCGGGCCAGGTGAGGCGGCCTGCGTGGATGTCGGAGATCGTCGACGCGATCCAGGAGAGTTCGCCCCGCGCCGCGTGGAGTGCGTAGTCCGCTTCGACGACGAACAGCGCAGGCACTCCGTCGTCGAGCGCTCGGGTGAGCCGTGCCTGGTCGGATTCGATTCTCGCGGTGAGTCGTTCGGCGCGATCGGTGAGTGCGTCGACGGCGCCCTCGCGTCCCAGTGCACCGAGGTAGCTGATCGCCGCGAAAAACGGTGAGAACTCTCGTGCGGCACTGCGGATCTGGAGGTCGAGTCGGTTCACGAGTTCCGCGTGCCCGGTGTCGGTGAGGGCAAAGACGGTGCGGGCGGGCCGCCCTTCCCGTTGCGCACGTTCGTGTTCCTCGATCCAGCCCTCCGCGGCGAGAGCCGCGACCACATTGTTCAGCGAGCCGCGGTTGAGCGGCCACTGGCCCTCCTCGCTGCGCTCGCGCAGCGTGGCCTCCAGCTGGTACGGGTGCATCGGCGATTCGAGGAGCAGGCCGAGCACCGGCAGGACGAGGGGATTGTCGAGGGCGCGTGCGGGCATAGTCGAAATATATCGGTCTAAATAAACTATGACGAAATGCGCGGTTCGGACACCGCGACCTCGCCTTTGTCACGATTGGGTCACGGCCCGCTACGGTGGATGGTTGACCACGACGCCGATCATGAAAGAACAAATTCTTGTTACAGAGTGAATCGAAGTTCAGGGCTTATCGTCTCCACGCCGTCGCGCTCCTCGTGGGCGTCCTTTCCCTGGGGGCGGTGGCCTACCGAGAGTTCGATGCGGCGACGGGCTACCTGATGGACCTCTCCGTGTTCCGCGACGCCGGCTACGCCGTCGTCAATGGGCTGCCGCTCTACTCCGCGGACTTCCCGAGCAGTTCCGGGTTCAGGTTCATCTACGCACCCTTCGCGGCGATCCTCTTCGCGCCGATGGCGGAGATCGACCCCGCGGTCCTGCAGGCGCTGTGGTGCGCCCTCAACCTCGGGCTCGTGTGGTGGATGGTCAAGGTGGCGCTGTCGAAGCTCGACGTCGCACGCCCCGAACTTCTCGCTCTGCTGTCGATGGGGCCGGTGCTTCTCCTCGAGCCGATGCGCTCGAACTTCGACTTCGGTCAGATCAACATCATTCTGATGGCGCTCGTGGTCGCCGACTGCACCGGTGTGATCCCGAGGAGGTTCCGCGGAGTCGCGATCGGCCTCGCCGCGGCGGTCAAGATCACCCCGGCAGCCTTCCTCCTGGTCCTGCTCGTCCGCCGCGACTTCCGCTCGTTCGGACGATCCCTCGCCACGATCCTGGTCACCGTCGGCCTCGGCTTCTGGCTCCTGCCGCAGTCGTCGGTGTGGTTCTGGACCAGCGAGTTCTTCGCCACCGGCCGTGCGGGCGCGCCCGACTTCTTCCGCAACCAGGCCGTGACCGGCGTCATCGCGCGGCTCGGGGCGGAGGGCCGGCTGGCCAGCGTCCTGTGGGTGCTCAGCGCGGCCGTCATCGTATCCGCGGCGGCGTGGTCGGCGTATCGCTTCACCCGGTCCGGTGAGCACCTGATCGCGCTGTCGATCGTGGCCCTGGCATCCCTGCTCGCCGCGCCGTTCGCCGTCACCCATCACTGGGCATACAGCATCCTGTTGATTCCGATCCTGATCGCACCGCAGTACCGCAGCTGGCGACCCCTGATCGGCGCCGCCACCCTGATCTTCCTGATCGGCCCGAACTTCGTCCTGCAGTCCTCGTCGTCCGGCTGGGTGGAGGCGGCCGTGCGTGAGGTGATCGGAAGCTCGCAGTGCCTCATCGCGCTGGTCCTGCTCGGCGCGGCAGTCGTGGCCGCGCGATCCCGCACCCCGCTCCCGGACGTCGAGGCGGACGCCGTGCCCGCGGACGACGACGCGCTGGAGCCCGCCCGCAGCTGATACGCGCCGGGCGAATGTACCTTCGAGCGCCTCGGGTGCGCCGAAAGGTACATTCGCCCAGCGCCGAGGAGCCGCGCGGAGGGCGGGGCGGCGCTATCGTCGAGTCATGTGCCGAAACATCACCGAGCTGCGCGGACTCGAACCGGCGGCCACCGCGGAGGAGATCGAGGCGGCGGCGCGTCAGTACGTCCGGAAGGTCAGCGGAATCCAGAAGCTGACGGACGCCAACCGCGAGCCCTTCGAGGAGGCGGTAGCCGTTGTCACCGAGGCCACCACGAAGCTGCTCGCGGCACTGCCGCCGCGGAAGCAGCCGCCGCAGACGGTGCCCCCGCTGCGGCGGCCGGAGGTCCGGGCGCGCATCGCGGCGAAGGCCGCGTCATCCAGCTGAGCGCGGCGAAGGCCGCGTCATCCAGCTGAGCGCGGCGAAGGCCGCCGCCAGCTCCTAGCCTGACGAACGGGACGCTCGTTGCGTCAGATCGAACGAGCGTCCCGTTGGTTCAGACGCGCAGGGCGCCGAGTGCGTCGATGCGTTTGATCGCGTCGGCGACGATGCCGTCGATGAGGTCCTTGCACGTCGGCAGGTCGTCGAGCAGTCCCACGACCTGCCCGGAGGCGAGGACGCCGGCGTGGGTGTTGCCTTCGACGAGCCCGGCCTTGAGCAGCATCGGGGTGTTGGCTGCCATGATGATCTGCTGCCAGGTGCGGTCGCTGGACTTCTTCATGGCGAAGCCGTCCTTGACGAGCGTCGACCATTTCATGCCGGTCATGGCCTTGAACTTCGACGCGTTGCGGGCGGCCGCGACCAGGCCGCGCACGTTGCCGGAATGTTCGAGACTGTTGACGAGGTCGGTGTTGAGGACCCGGTGGGGCATGCCGTCGACCTTGCGGGAGACGGTGGTGTCCTGCAGTCCCCGGGCGAGGTATTCCTGTTTGACGGAGTCGGGGACCGTCGATTCCTGGGTGAGCAGGAAGCGGGTGCCCATCGCGACGCCGGCGGCGCCGTAGGCGAGGGCGGCGGCGAGTCCGCGTCCGTCGTAGAAGCCGCCCGCCGCGACGACGGGAATGTCGACGGCGTCGAGCACCGACGGCAGCAGCAGTGTGGTGGCCACCGGGCCGGTGTGCCCGCCGCCCTCGCCGCCCTGCACGATCACCGCGTCGGCGCCCCACGACGCCACCTTCTTGGCGTGTTTGGCGGCACCGATCGACGGAATGACCACCACCCCGGCGGCTTTCAGCTTCGCGATCAGGTCCTGCTTCGGTGCCAGCGCGAACGACGCGACGCGCACGTTCTCCCGGATGAGCAGGTCGATGCGTTGCGGGGCGTCGGACGCGTCGGCGCGGATGTTCACCCCGAACGGTTTGTCGGTGAGGGTCTTCGTCTTCGCGATCGCCGCTTCGAGTTCTGCGTACGTCATCGTCGCCGACGCCAGGATGCCGAGACCGCCGGCGTTGGCGGTGCCGGCGACGAGCCGCGGTCCGGCCACCCAGCCCATCCCGGTCTGGACCACCGGGTGCTGGACACCGACCAGCTCGGTCAGCGCTGTTCTGAGGCTGCTCATACCGACACCTCCCGGTCGCGCAGGCTGCGGGGGTCGAGGACCTCGCGGATCAGCCGCAGTTCTTCGTCGGTGGGTTCGCGGGTCACGCCGGCGTCGGCCAGCCCTGCCACCTCGAACGAGGTGTTCCCGGCGACCTGTTCGGCGGTGACGCCGGGGTGCAGCGACAGCGCTCGGAACGTGTGGTCGGGACCGCCGAAGTCGAACACCCCGAGGTTGCTCACCACCCGGTGCAGGTGGTGGAAGCGGTATGCGGGGTTCTCCGGGTCGATCTGGTCGTAGCCGACGCCCGAGACGATGTCGACCTTGTCGCAGAACACCCGCGCCGAGTGCTTGCCCACCCAGTAGCTGGTGGGGTGGTTGATCGTGTTGCCGGGCGCACCGCGGACGCCGAACATCTGACGCGTCGGCTGCTGCAGCGCACCGAACGCCGAGAGGTTCTGGTTGCCGTGCCGGTCGATCTGGTTGGCGCCCATCACCACGTGGCGCCGGCCCGAGGCGACGACGTCGAACACCTTCCGGAACGGCATCCAGCCCTCGATCGGGGCCTTCGCGCCGACGGCGGGGGTGTCCGCGAAGATCAGGGCCTCGCCGTCGGTGATCAGCAGGTCGGGTTCGGTGGTCAGTCGCGCGAGCCGGGCGCCGATCAGGGGCAGGGTCGCCATCGGGCTGGCCATGATCTCGCCTGCCCCGGAGAAGATTTCGGCGCACGCGATCGCGCAGTACTCCGCGCGGGTGACTTCGGTGATCGTCTCACTCATGCCTGCTCCTCTGCAAATTTCTTCACGGCGGCCTGGTAGTCGTCCTCGCTGCCGGACAGGTAGGTGGCGACGAACTGCTGCCACGACTCGGGGGTCTTCGCCGCTTCGGCGTAGTGGCGCTGGAACTTCTCGTCGCGGCCGTAGCTGTCTCCGGCGAGGGTGAAGTGGGCGCCGTTCGGGGCCTCCACCACGCCGTCCACCATCATGCGGTTGAGGATGAGATTCTGCAGTGGAACGGTTTTCACCAGTTCCTCGGTCTCCACCACCCGCTCGACGGAGACGAACCGCTTCTCGGCGGCCGCGCAGTACAGGTCGTCGAAGTAGGGGTCGACTCCGGTGTAGGCGGCGTTGCCGTGCTTGTCGCCGAGGTTCAGATGGACCAGTGCGGCATCGAGATTCAGGGCGGGCATCGCGATCAGCGTCTCCGATCTGCCGGACGCGTCCGGGTAGGGGGAGGTGACGGTGCGCAGTTCGTCGCCCCAGAAACCCCGGACGTCGGAGCCGAGCCCGGCACGGATCGGCAGGAACGGCAGCCGGGCGGCGGCGGCCTCGAGGCCGCACTTGACCATGCCCTCGTCCATTTCGCGGACCTCGATCTCACCCGCGGTGCGCGCCTTCGCGAACCACGGGTCGTAGAACGGGGCCGAATCCAGGGACACGAAACCGTAGTACGCCTTCTTGACCTTGCCCGCCGAGCACAGCAACCCCAGGTCGGGGCCGCCGTAGGTGACGACGGTGAGGTCGGTGACATCCGAGCGGAGCAGCGCCCGGACCAGCGCCATCGGCTTGCGGCGCGAACCCCAGCCGCCGATGCCGATGGTCATTCCGCTGCGCAGTTCCCCGACCGCGTCGTCGAGCGACATCCTCTTGTCGCGCTTGCTCGCCATCGATGTCAGCCTTTCCTGTTGTTCGAGTTGGAGCGGGGCTTTCCGGTTTCGACGAACTCGTCGCGGTGCTCGTCCGAGACGCCGGCCAGGTTGAGTTCGAACGTGTAGCCCTGCTCGAGGCGGTAACTGGTCTTCACGTCGACGGGATCGATGCCGTTGATGGCTTCCTTGGCGCACCGGATGACCCGGGTGTCCTTGGCCGCGATCTTGGCGGCGATGTCGTGGGCGGTGTCGTCCAGTTTCTCCCGCGGCACCACCTCGTACACGGATCCGAAGTGCTGGAGTTGCTGGGCGGTGACGTTCTGCGCCGTGTAGTACAGAGTGCGCATCATGTGCTGGGGGACGAGCCGGGCGAGGTGGGTGGCGGCGCCGAGTGCGCCGCGGTCGACCTCGGGCAGTCCGAAGACGGCGTCGTCGGACGCGACGATCACGTCGGCGTTCCCGACCAGGCCGATGCCGCCGCCGACGCAGAATCCGTTGACCGCAACCACTACGGGCACGGCGCAGTCGTAGACCGCGGCGAACGCGGCCGCGCAGCCGCGGTTGGCGTCGACCAGCGCGCCGTAACCGTCGGTGGCCTGCATTTCCTTGATGTCGACGCCGGCGTTGAACCCGCGTCCCTCCGCTCGCAGGATCACCACGTGGGTGTCCGGGTTCCGCCCTGCGTCGAGGATGGCGTCGGCCAACTCGAACCAGCCCCGGGACGGGATGGCGTTCACGGGCGGGTAGTCGACGGTGACTGTGGTGATGCCCCCCGGTTCGCTAGCACTCCGAATTCCCACTGTTCTTCTCCCTCGTCATCCGCACAACTTCACTCACCAAGCAATTGCTTGGTAGGGTAGCACGATGGAAACGCGTTTCAATCTGGACGGAGCGGTCGTGCTGGTGACCGGTGGTGTGCGCGGGGTGGGTGCGGGCATCAGCCGCACCTTCCTGCGGGCGGGCGCGACGGTGGTGGTCTGCGCCCGCCGGCCGGGGGAGGAACCGGTGGAGGTGGACGGCCGGGGCATCGAATTCCTGCCCTGCGACATCCGCGATCCGGAGCAGGTACAGGGTCTCGTCGATCGGATCGTCGAGCGGCACGGCCGGCTCGATGTGCTGGTCAACAATGCCGGCGGGGCGCCCTTCGCGCTCGCCGCGGAGGCGAGCCCGAAGTTCCACTCCAAGATCGTCGAGCTGAACCTGCTCGCGCCGCTCGTGGTGTCGCAGATCGCGAATGCGGTGATGCAGAAGCAGGATTCGGGCGGCGCGATCGTGAACATCTCCAGCGTCAGCGGATCGCGGCCGTCGCCCGGCACCGCGGCGTACGGTGCGGCGAAGGCGGGCGTCGACAGTCTCACCGGCAGTCTCGCGGTCGAGTGGGCGCCCAAGGTGCGGGTCAACTCGGTGGTCGTCGGCCTGGTCCGCACCGAACTGGCGCATCTGCACTACGGAGACGAGGCGGGGATCGCGGCGGTCGGGGCGACGGTCCCGCTGGGCCGGATGGCGTGCCCGGAGGACATCGGCAACTGCGCCGTGTTTTTGGCTTCACCGCTGGCGGCGTACGTCAGCGGTTCGACACTGACCGTCCACGGCGGCGGAGAACGTCCCGCCTTCCTGGCGGCAGCTACAGCATCTACAGAGGAGAAGGCATGAGTGGAGTGGTCGACGGTCGCGTCGTCATCGTGACGGGCGCCGGACGCGGAATCGGACGCGCGCATGCGCTGGCGTTCGCCGCCGAGGGCGCGAAGGTCGTGGTCAACGACATCGGAGCCGGCATCGACGGTTCCGCCACCGGGGAGAGTCCAGCCGAGCAGGTGGTCGCGGAGATCGTCGCCGCGGGTGGTGAGGCCGTCGTCAACGGCGACGACGTCGCGGACTGGGCCGGCGCCGAGCATCTGATCAACACCGCCATCGACACGTTCGGACGGCTGGACGTGCTGGTCAACAATGCCGGGTTCCTGCGCGACCGCATGCTCGTCGGGATGAGCGAGCAGGAGTGGGACGCCGTCGTGCGGGTGCATCTGAAGGGGCATTTCAGTACGCTGCGGCACGCCGCCGCGTACTGGCGGGCCGAGGCGAAGGCGGGCAATCCGGTGGACGCTCGGATCGTCAACACCAGTTCCGGTGCCGGACTGCAGGGTTCGATCGGGCAGGGCAATTACGCCGCCGCGAAGGCGGGTATCGCGGAGATGACCATTCAGGCGGCCGCGGAATTGAGGAACTACGGCGTCACCGTCAACGCGATCGCTCCGGCCGCCCGCACCCGGATGACGGTCGGCGCGGGCGGCGCGATGGCGGAGGCGATGGCCGCGCCCGAGGAGGGGTTCGACGCGATGGCGCCGGAGAACATCTCCCCGCTTGTGGTGTGGCTGGGCAGCACGGACTCGAAGGACGTCACCGGACGCGTTTTCGAGGTCGAGGGCGGCAAGATCACCGTCGCCGAGGGTTGGCGGCACGGCCCCACCCAGGACAAGGGCGCGCGCTGGGAACCGAAGGAGATCGGACCCGTCGTTTCCGACCTGCTCGCCAAGGCCGAAACCCCGGTCCCGGTCTACGGCGCCTGAGCATGTGAGTGGCGAAGTGTGCCGGGGCACGCTTCGCCACTCACATGGAGAGGTGGCTAAACAGGTGTCCAGTAGTTAGTGTGCAAGAAGGAAAAGGCTCTCGGCCAAGGAGAATTCGTGAAATTCGGCATTACGTTGTTTACGAGTGACCGCGGGATCGGGCCGGCCTCGGCTGCGAGGGGTGCAGAGGCCAACGGATTCGACTCGTTCTACGTGCCCGAGCACACGCACATTCCGGTGAAACGCGATGCGGCGCATCCTCAGACGGGCGACGCGTCGCTGCCCGACGATCGCTACATGCGCACCCTCGACCCGTGGGTGGCGCTGGCCTCGGCGTCGGCGGTCACGGAGCGGATCGAACTGGGGACGTCGGTGGCGCTGCCGGTCGAGCACGACCCGATCACGCTGGCCAAGACGATCGCCTCGCTCGACCATCTCAGCGGCGGGCGGGTGATCCTCGGCGTGGGGTACGGATGGAACCTGGACGAGCTCACCGATCACAACGTCCCGCCCGGACGGCGCCGGACGATGCTGCGCGAATACCTCGAGGCGATGCGTGCGCTGTGGACGCAGGACGAGGCGTCCTACGACGGCGAGTTCGTGAGCTTCGGTCCGAGCTGGGCGTGGCCCAAGCCGGCCCGGGTACCTCCCGTGATCGTCGGCGCCGCCGGCAACGACAAGAACTTCCGGTGGATCGTGAAATCGGCCGACGGGTGGATGACCACTCCGATCGAGCAGGACATCGACGACCGCGTCGCCACGCTACGACGGATGTGGCGTGAGGCGGGCAGGGATGGCGAACCGCGGATCGTCGTGCTCGACGGCAAGCCGGACGTGGACAAGTTGCGGCGGTGGAAGGATCTCGGCGTCACCGAAGTCGTGTACGGACTGCCCGACCGCAGCGAGGAGGACGTCCTGGCGTACCTCGGGCGTCTGTCCGGAAAACTCGAGGGATTGCGCGAGTCGACCGCGGTGGGGTGAGTGAGTGCGGTTGGATGGGATGAGGGCACACTCGAGTAAGAACGTGTTCTAGTATTGCTTGCCAACTGCTCGAGGAGAGGCCGAAGTCCGTGCGCATCGCACTCTTGTCGTATCGAAGCAAGCCCCACTGTGGTGGGCAGGGTGTGTACGTACGCCATCTCAGCCGTGAGCTGGTCGAACTGGGCCATCAGGTCGAGGTGTTCTCGGGGCAGCCGTACCCGGACGTCGACCCGCGGGTGACGCTGACGAAGGTCCCCAGCCTCGACCTGTATCGCGAGCCGGATCCGTTCAGAACGCCGCACCCACGCGAGTTCCGCGACGGCGTCGACGTGCTCGAGGTCGCGACCATGTGGACGGCCGGTTTCCCGGAACCGCTCACGTTCAGCCTCCGCGCCGCGCGACTGCTGAAGGAGCGCGCCGACGAGTTCGACGTGGTGCACGACAACCAGTGCCTCGGCTACGGGCTGCTGCAACTCCAGAAGGCCGGACTCCCCGTCGTCGCCACCATTCATCATCCGATCACCCGCGACCGCGAGCTGGACCTGGCGTCGGCGAAGTGGTGGCGCAAGGTGACGGTCCGACGCTGGTACGGATTCCTGCGCATGCAGAAGCGCGTGGCGCGTGCCATCCCCACGCTGTTGACGGTGTCGCAGTCCTCTGCCGACGACATCAGCGCGGCCTTCGACGTTCCCGCCGGGAACCTGCAGACCATCCCGCTGGGCGTGGATACCGAGGTGTTCCGGCCCCCGGCCGCCGCGCGGATCCCGGGTCGCGTCGTGTGCGTCGCCAGCGCCGACATGCCCCTCAAGGGGGTGTCGACGCTTCTCGAGGCGGTCGCGAAGGTGCACACCGAGCGAGTCGTCGAACTGGTGCTGGTCACCAAGCTCGCACGGGGGGGAGTGACGGAGAAGCTCATCGAGGAGCTGGCCATCGGCGACGTCGTCCGGACGGTGTCGGGTATCGACGACGCCGAGCTGGCGTCGCTGCTGGCGTCGGCCGACGTCGCGTGCGTCCCGTCGCTGTACGAGGGTTTCTCGCTGCCCGCCGTTGAGGCGATGGCGTGCGGCACCCCGCTGGTGGCGAGCCGAGCCGGCGCCATTCCCGAGGTCGTGGGAACGGACGAGGAGGCATGTGTGCTGGTGACGCCCGGTGACCCACAGGAACTCGCGGACGTGCTGGGCGCGTTGCTCGACGATCCGCAGCGCCGGGCCAGGCTCGGCGACGGTGGCCGTCGACGCGTGCTCGAGCGCTACAGCTGGGCCGCCGTGGCCGCGAGAACCGCGCAGACCTATGCCGAAGCGATAGCGCAGACCCGTGAAGGAGGCCGACCGTGCTGACCGTGGACTTCGACCGGCTGGGTGTGAAGCCCGGCGACAAGGTGATCGACATCGGGGCGGGCGCCGGACGGCACTCGTTCGAGCTGTATCGACGCGGCGCCGACGTCATCGCCTTCGACCAGAACGCCGACGAACTCGCGGACGTCGAAAAGATGTTCGTGGCGATGGCCGAGGTCGGTGAGGTCCCGGCGGGCGCGTCGGCTCGGGTCGAGGTCGGCAACGCCCTGAATCTGCCGTACGAGGATGCGACGTTCGACGTCGTCCTCATCTCCGAGGTCCTCGAACACGTGCCCCGCGACGGCCGGGCCATCGCCGAGCTGACCCGCATCCTCAAGCCGGGTGGTGTTGCGGCGGTGACGGTTCCGCGGTGGCTGCCGGAGAAGATCTGCTGGGCGCTGTCCGACGCGTACCACGAGGTGGAGGGTGGCCACGTCCGCATCTACCGCGCCGACGAACTGGCGGAGAAGCTGACGGCCGCCGGGCTGGAGGTCCGGGGCCGGGATCACGCCCACGCCCTGCATTCGCCGTACTGGTGGCTCAAGTGCGCGGTCGGGGTGGAGAACAACGACAACCCGCTCGCGAAGGCCTACCACCAGGTTCTGGTGTGGGACATGATGAAAGCCCCCTGGCTCACGCGGACCGCCGAGAAGGTCCTCAACCCCGTGGTCGGCAAGAGCGTCGTGTTCTACCTCGAGAAGCCGAGGGAACCGAGCGTGGTGAAGGCGCCGCGGTGAGAGCCGCCGGCGTCCCGTCGGTGCCGAACGTGCTGTCGGAGAGCCAGGTCAGGCAGACAGCACGGTCGATCGCGGCAGCGCAGGAGTCGTCGGGGGCGCTGCCGTGGTTTCCCGGCGGGCACACCGACCCGTGGGATCACGTCGAATCCGCCATGGCCCTCACCGCCGCCGGACTGATCGGGGAGGCGGAGGGCGCGTACGCGTGGTCGCGGCGCACGCAACGACCGGACGGTTCGTGGCCGACGAAGTTCCGCGACGGGGTCGTGGAGAATCACGATTCCGACAGCAATTTCTGCGCCTACCTCGCGGTGGGGGTGTGGCACCACTACCTGATCACCGGTGACCGGAATTTCGTCGACGCTCTGTGGCCGTCCGTGCAGGGCGGTCTCGACTTCGTCGTCGACATGCAGTCGTCGAGCGGCGAAATCTGGTGGGCCCGCGGTGAGAACGGGCAGGACTGCCCCGAGGCGCTGCTGACGGGGAACTCCAGCATTCATCACAGCCTGCACTGCGGGCTGCTCCTCGCCCGGCTGGTCGACGATCCGCAGCCGGAATGGGAGTTCGCGAAATACACGCTGGGCCACGCGATCAGGCAGCACCCGGAGGCGTTCGCCATCAAGGACGAATACTCCATGGACTGGTACTACCCGATCCTCGGGGGCGCCGTCCGCGGTGAGGTCGCGTCGGACCGCATCGCGTCGCGGTGGGACGACTTCGTGGTCGAGGGACTCGGCATCCGCTGCGTGGACCATCGGCCGTGGGTGACGGGCGCCGAAACGTGTGAATTGGTACTGGCCCTCGATGCGATGGGGGAGCACAGCCGCGCGCTGGCGCAGTTCGCCGCCATGCAGCACCTGCGGGATCCGGACGGCTCGTACTGGACGGGCCTCGTGTACAGCGACGGCAAACGGTGGCCGGTCGAGCAGACCACGTGGACGGGCGGGGCGATGATCCTCGCCGCGGACGCGCTGTCCCGCACCACGCCCGGACACGGAATCTTCCGGGACGCGGCGCTGCCCGTGGGACTACCGATCGGCCTCGACCGGTGCGGCGACTACTGTCAGGCCAGCGGTTCGCCCGTCTGACCGCCCACCCGCTCGAGAACACGCAGTGACCCGGTGACGGACGTCTCCTTGAATTGTCCTGTCGCCAGCGCCCGTTCGTAGATCTCGAACGGCGGTCGACCGCCGTCCGCCGGGTCCGGGAACACGTCGTGGATCACCAGGGCGCCGCCGACGTTCACCCACGGCGCCCACCCCTCGAGATCCGCCGACGCCGCTTCCGACGTGTGGCCGCCGTCGATGAACACGAAGTTCACGGGAGTGCGCCAGAACGTTGCCACCGTCGACGACCGGCCCAGCACACCCACGACGTACTCCTCGAGTTCCGAGTCGGCCATCGTGTGCCGGAACCGGCCGACCGTGTCGAGCAGACCGGTGTGCGGGTCGACGAACGCCGGTTCGTGATACTCCCAGCCGGGCTGATGTTCCTCGGAACCGTGATGGTGATCGATCGTGACGATGCGGGCGCCCCGCGCCTTCGCCGCCGCTCCGAGGTAGATCGTCGAGCGACCGCAGTACGTGCCGATCTCGACGCCCACCCCGCCGGGGATCAGGTACTGCAACGCGGCCGCGTGCAGGGCCGTCCCCTCGTCCTCCGGCATGAAGCCGGGGGTGGAGTCGGCGAGTCGGAGAAGCTCAGGTGTCAGGTGTTCGGTGCTCATGTGGCCTCTGCATCCGGGGCGGCCGCTCTGGCCGCTTTCTTCCGCTTGTGTAGCACCCCACCGATCATCGAGTCGAGTTTCGTCCCCAACGGCCAGCCCACGTAATGGCACAGGAACAGGGCGATCTCCCGGAGTTGGTCCTCGTCCAGTTCCTCGTTGTGCAGGGCCGCCCCCACCTGGATCTCGGCGACGTCGACGAGTCCCTGCGCGGTGAGCGCACCGAGGAGGAGAAGCCGGCGGTCGCGGATGCTCAGCCCGGGCCGCGACCAGATGTCGGCGAACAGATGGTCGGCGGTGACGGCGAAATGTGCGCCGGGTCCGTCCTGCATCTCGAACCCGTAGACCTTCTCCATCATGGCCAGGCCACGGGTGCGGGTGTCGTCGGTCATGGTTGCTCCTCCTTGTCCACGATCTTGTCCACGGTGCTGTCGACGCCGAGCCCCGGACCCAGACCCGTGAGCGCGAGTCGGGCGAGCGGCAGCGCGACGTCGAGTCGTTCGCCGAGCCCGATCGCCAGCGACAGGTCCTTCTCCCCGAGGTCCCGGACGTGAGTCATGATCGGGTACCAGTTGTCGTTCTCGTCGAGAGCGTCGGTGGTGTCGCGGAGCATGATCGCGCCGGCGCCACCGGTGATCGCGTCGGTGTGCCGCACCACCTTTCCGAGTTCGGTGATGTCGAGACCGGCGGCCTCGGCGAGCCGCTGCGCCTCGGCGGCAGCCGTGAACGAGACGAAGTGCAGCAGGTTGCGGGCCAGCTTCATCCGCGTACCCGCGCCCACGTCTCCGGCGTGGACGACGAGTTCGGCCCAGTGCCCGAACGGCTCCCGCACTTTCTCGAACGCGTCGTCGCTCGCCCCGACCATCACCGCCAGCTTCCCCTTGTGCGCGCCGGGTGCGCCGCCGCTGACGGGTGCGTCGATCAGGTCGACGCCCTGTGCGCGGCAGCGGTCGGCGAGTTCGACGGCGGTGAGGTCGCTGATGGTGGAGTGCACTGCCACGACGGTGCCCGGCCGCGCGGTGTCGAGGATCTGTGTGACGACCGCGCGCACCTGCTCGTCGTTCAGCACGGTCACGGAGATGACGTCCGCGTTCTCCGCCACCTCCCGTGGACTCGACGTCACCCTCGCGCCCGCCTTGCCGAACGGTTCCAGCGCCTCCGGACGGGTGTCGCACACGATGAGTCCGCCGGGCCGGTTCAGCAGCCGCTTGGCCATCGGCGCACCCATGTTGCCGAGGCCGATGTAGCCGACGGATACCTGCTCGGTCGTGGTCATCGTCGACCTGCTGAAAGTCCACCGGCTTCGTTCGCGCGGAGGTGTGGGTGGAAAATTGTGGGACTCACTTGTCGGTGCCTTTCGCTGGATTTGAGCGATGGTCGAGACCGTGCGCTACAACTATCGTCTGCGCCCCGGTGCGCAGGCGGAGTGATACTGGCTGTGGCAGAACGGGGCCACACTAGCGTTGACGACGTCGGTCACTTGCACAACCCCTCCTTCGGGGTGGTCGCTGGTGCAGTCTGAGCTAGGAATCCCAGCCGCCACACACGGGAGCCGCTAAGAGCGGAAGATCTGTCCGCCGTCGACGTTGAAGATCTGCCCGGTAATCCAGCTCGCCTCGTCGGACAACAGGAACAGGCAGGCGCCGACGAGGTCGTCGGGGGTGCCCATCCGCTTCAGCGGCAACGTCTTGACCATGTCTGCCACCATATTTCCCGGCGTGACGGTACGGGTGGCTTCGGTGTCGATCGGTCCGGGCGCGATGGCGTTGACCCGGATGTTCATGCCGCCCACCTCGTGGGCGAGTTGCTGGGTGAGGCCGTTGATCCCGACCTTCGCGAGGCCGTAGAAGCCGGAGTACAGCCAGGCGGCCGTGGACGACTGGTTGACGATGGAGCCGCCACCGCCGCTGTTCATGTGCGGCCACACGGCCCGGGTCACGTTGAGGGCGCCGTCGAAGTTCACGGCCATGAACTTCTTGTAGTAGTCCCACGGCACGGTGATGAGGAGATCGAGCTTCATACCGCCGTAGATCGCGGCGTTGTTCACGAGATGGTCGATGCCGCCGAACTTCTCGACCGTGAACTCGGCGAGTTGCTTCGCCGAATCCTCGTCGGCGACGTCGACGTCCTTGAACACCGCAGTTCCGCCGTCCGCGCTGATCTGCTTGGCCACGGTCTCACCGAGCTCTGCATTGAGATCGGCCACCACCACGTTGGCGCCCTCGCGGGCGAGGGCGCGCGCGTAGCCCTCGCCGATGCCCTGCGCGGCGCCGGTGACGATGGCGGTCTTTCCGTCGAAACGTCCCATATCGATTGACTCCCTCTAGTATTGGGCCGGTTCCGCGACCAGCTTGGTTTCCAGGTATTCCTCGAACCCGGCCACACCCATCTCGCGGCCGATTCCGGACTGCTTGTAACCGCCGAACGGGGCGTCGGCGGAATACCAGACGCCGCCGTTGACGCTGAGCGTTCCGGTGCGCACGCCGTCGACCACTCGCTTCAGGCGTGCGGGGTCCGTGCCCCACACCGACCCGGACAGCCCGTACGGCGAGTCGTTGGCGATGCTGATCGCGTCGTCGTCGCCGTCGTGGGGAATGATCACCAGCACGGGTCCGAAGATCTCTTCCCGAGCCACCCGGGCGGTGTTGTCGAGGCCGGTGATCAGGGCGGGTTCGACGAAGAATCCACGGTCCCGATCGGCCGGGCGGCCGCCACCGACCACGATCGTGCCGCCTTCCTCCCGCGCGAGCCGCAGGTAGTCCTCGACGCGGGCGCGTTGCCCCGCGGAGATGAGGGGACCGCAGATGGTGCCGGGTTTCGCAGGATCGCCCGCGTGCAAGCCGCCGAGAGTCCGGGCCGTGGCCTCGACCGCCTCGTCGTACTTCTCGCGGGGAACGAGCAGCCGGGTGGTGATGGCGCAGCCCTGCCCCGCGTGGGTGGACACCGTGAACGCGGCGACCCCACACGCACCGGCGAGATCGGCGTCGTCGAGCACGATGAACGCCGATTTGCCGCCGAGTTCGAGGAACACCTTCTTCAGCGACTCGGACGCCGCCGCCATCACGGCCTTGCCTGTGGCGGTCGAACCGGTGAACGACACGAGGTCCACGCGGGGGTCGGTGGAGAGCTGAGCGCCGAGGGAGTGGTCGCTCGACGTGACGACGTTGACGACAGCGGCCGGGAGGTCGGTCTCCTCGGCGATCAGGTGCCCGACGAGGGCGGCGCACCACGGAGTGTCGGGCGCGGGTTTGAGGACCACCGTGTTGCCGGCCGCCAGTGCGGGGCCGATCTTGGCGAAGTTGATCTGGTGAGGGAAGTTCCACGGTGTGATGGCCCCGACGACGCCGACGGCCTCCTTGAGGACGCGTCGGCGGGTCTTGATGCCCATCGGCTCGGCGATGCCCAGATCCTGTTCCCAGGAATAGCTTTCGGCGAGGTCTGCGAAATACCCGAGGTCGGCGACCGGGCCTTCGAGTTGCGGTCCGCTGGTGAGGAAGGCGGGGGCGCCCACCTCGGCGATGGTGATGTCGCGCAGTTCCTCGACGTGGGACTGCAGCACGTCGCGCAGCTGCCGCAGGCAGCGGGCGCGGAAGGCGTGGTCGCGGGACCACGTGGTGTCGTCGAAGGCCCGCCGGGCCGCGGCGATCGCGGCGTCCATGTCGGACGCGGTGGCGTCGGCGGCTCTCCCGAGTACCTCCTCGGTGGCCGGGTTGATCACCTCGAACGTGCCGCCGGAACCGGGAATCAGTTTGCCGTCGATCAGGAGAGCAGAGCTGTCGGTGGGGCGCAGAGTCATGGGTTTTCGCTTCCGAATCGGGTGAGTGTCACAGCGATCTCCGAAAACTGGACATGTGTCTGGACTATAGTTTGAACAACTGGATGCCGCAATGACGAGTTCGGCGGAGGTGTGATGAATTCACGCGACGACAGACGGCTGGACGGGCGAGGCGCCGTCGTGACCGGCTCGAGCCGGGGGATCGGCCGGTCCGTCGCGCACGCGCTCGCGGCAGAGGGGGCCGGCGTGGTGGTCAACGGCCGTGATCCGGGCGCGGCGGAGAAGGTGGCCGACGAGATCGTGCTCGGCGGTGGCCGGGCGATCGCGGTGGCAGGTTCGGCGGCTGCCGACGGCGTCGCCGAAGCGCTGGTCGACGCCGCAGAATGTGCGTTCGGCCAGGTGGACGTGCTGATCAACTGCGCCGGTGTCGCGGAGCCTGCCGGGTCGTCCATCCTCACCGTCACCGACGAGCAGTGGCGTGAACTCGTCGATGCGCACCTGACGGCGACGTTCCGCACGTGCCGGGCCGCGGCGCCCCTGATGGCGGAACGGCGGCGCGGAGCGATCGTGAACACGAGTTCGTTCGCGTTCCTCGGCGGCTACGGCGGAACCGGATATCCCGCCGGCAAGGGGGCGGTCAACAGCCTGACACTCGCCATCGCGGCCGAACTGGCCGAGTCCGGCGTCCGCGCCAACGTGGTGTGCCCCGGTGCGAGGACCCGCCTGTCCGTGGGCGCGGAGTACGAGCAGCACATCGAGGAAATGCACAGACGAGGGATGCTCGACGACGCAACGCGCTACGGCTCGCTGCATCCAGCACCCGCCGACTACGTCGCCCGGCTGTACGCGTTCCTGGCCACCGACCTCGCCGCCGGAATCACCGGCGGGATCTTCGCCGGATCAGGGTGCTTCGTCGGCAGATTCGATCGGCCGGCTCCGACTGTGCTGGCCTACCGCGACCACGAGACCGAGCCGCCGTGGTCGCTCGACGAGCTGGCGAAGTTGGTGGGTTCCGCTCACGGTGAGCGGTGATTGAATTGTCCGGCATCACATGGGCCACGACTTCGTCGTAGGCGGCCGGCGACGTGTCCCGGAAAGATCAGCCCTACGTCCCGTAGGGATAAGTCTTTCGGATTCCGTGCCGCTACTATGGAATGCATCACGCCGCGGGAACTCGACGCCTACATCGGCAGAACCCGCGTCCCGCACGGGCGAGTGAAATCGTCCCGCTGTACGCGGCGGGCGACGCCGCGTACGAATCAAGGTCTAAAATTACACGAGCGCAACGACTTTCGGTAATCACGTCGCTCTGGCGGCGGATAGCGGCTCGTGGAATCGACTTGTGCCTGGGCGAAAGCGGCCCAATGAAGCTGACGCAGAGGCCCGCGGATAACCGAGCACTTTTGTGTCGGAATTACGCACGGAGAGAAGGTATGTTGTTTTGCACCAAAATTGTTCGACAGTGTCCTCCCGGTGAATGTGCTGGTGACGGACGATCGCGGGCAACAATAATTCGACGATCTGGCCGACCATCGACGTTGCCTCCACTGTTCGGTCCGGCACGGTTCGATGTGTTGGTCCGCTGGGGGAGACGGAGGTGGGCGTCGGCAGGGCCGGGTAGGGACAGGCGACGGTCGGACCCGAACACCGCGCTGGGCTATTTGGAGCAGCTTCCGGCGCTGAGGTTGCTCGAGCGGCTTCCGGTTCCCGCCCTCGCTGTCGATGAAGAGGGGGTGATTGTGCATGCCAACCCGGCACTCGAGCGGATGCTGGGGTACCCCGAGCACTGGTTCGCCGGTTGCTCGGTCGCGGACGTGGTCGTTTCGGCGTCGTCGCCGGGCGGCCCCGCATCGGTGGCGTTGCTGCGGGACTTTGCGGGAAAGGTAATCGAACTCGCCCATCGCGAAGGTTTCGTTGTGCGTGCAGCGGTGAGCAGGTCGGTGTTGCACCGGAAGGATGACCCCGTCACGTTCGTGTGCTTCCAGGACCTCACAGAGCAGTTGTGGGGCGGTGGGCGGGCCCCCGAATTCGAGTGATGTCGTCGCCCGGTTTCCTCGCAGTACCGAGGGTGAGCATGCGTGGCCAGTTCAGGTGGGCGACGACTCCGAGTCGGTGCCGTCCGAGCCGGGGTTGGCGAACATCGCCTCGATTCGGTTCGTTTACTTTCGGTGCGCAGTTGTGGACCGAGCGGAGCGGCCGGGGCACGGGCACCCCTCCCGGTCACCGCCAGTGTCGCCTGACCATGCGACGGCGGCATAGGGGACAAGGTCATCTCCTCCGACGTGCCGAGCACCAGGGCGCGCGAGGGATTCGCGGCAACCGAACGGTCTCGCCGGCTGTGTCCGGTGGCCTCCTCGGCCGGAGCAATCCGATTCCAGGTGGGTGGGAAACCCCGCGGTTTCGACGCGAACGCACATCGAACCGGCGGACAATGAATGCACCCGGCAGTGGGTTGCGGCGAGGAAGGGGCGTCATGTCCGAAGGTTCGTCGGTCAAACAGGGCGTCGCGGCGGGGACCGCGATGGGGGCAGCGGTCATCATGGTCACCGTCGGACTCCTGCAGTTCTTCCAAGGGCTCGCCGCGGTCTATGAGAACGAGGAGTTCGTGGTGGGGGTGGAGTACCTCTACAAGTTCGACTTCACGGTCTGGGGCTGGATCCATCTCGTGCTGGGTGCGTTGGTCGCGGTGACCGGCCTCGCGTTGTTCACCGGCGCCGCGTGGGCCCGGGTGTCGGCGATCGTGATCGCCGCGATCTCGATCGTGGCCAATTTCCTATGGCTGCCGCACAACCCGTGGTGGTCGGTGCTCATCATCGCGCTCGACGTGGTGGTGATCTGGGCGATCTCGACGTGGCGGCCGAACCCTTCCGACGCCTGGGCCTGAGAACGGCAACAATAGGGGTAATGGCCTTTCAGGACGGGGTGTGCGTTCGCTCCGGCCACCCGACGCTGGACAGTGCTCCGCGCAGCACCGACTCGTAGATCGAGTCCAGGTCGAGCTCGTCGCCGAGGAAGTCGGTGTTCACGAGCATCACGAAGCCGTGCATGGCGGCGAAGATGCTCACGGCCGCGTCGAGGGTGTCCTCGGGCGGCAGTCCGCACGACGCCAGCATCGTGCGCAGTGCCGTGTTGGCGTCCAATGCGGCGGAGATGAAGGCATCCCGGTCGACGGGTGCGGTGGTGAGCGTCTGGTACCGGTGCGGATGGTCGGTGGCCCACGCACGGTGTGCGTCGACGAGCGCGCGGAGGCCGTCGGGACCGCTTCGGCCCATGGCGATCTCGCGCAGGTGGGCACCGAGTTCCGCCATGGTGCGCACCTGGACGGCGCCGCGAATGTCGTCGAGGTTGCGGACGTGGTTGTAGAGCGACGCGGTGACCACGGTCAGCCGGGCGGAGAGGCTCGTCATCGACAGTTGCTCCCAGCCGAGTTCGTCGATGATCTCGATCGCGGCATCCACGACCTTGTCTCGAGTGAGTGTGCGCCGTCGGATCGGTCCGCTCTGCCCTTTCGCCATGAGCCCAGCATAAGGGCTTCCATTAGAAATGAAAGTGTGTAGTTTAAGACACATCCCATTCGTTTATCGATCGAGGAGCAGAGTATGACCGCGTCTCGGATTGATCTCAAATCCCCCGACGTCTACGCGGACGGGGTCCCCTACGCGTTCTTCGACCACCTGCGGGCGAGCGAACCCGTCTATTGGCAGCCCGAGGAGAACGGCACCGGATTCTGGGCGGTGACCAAGCATGCCGACGTCGTCGCCGTGTCCCGCGACAGCGCGACGTTCTCGTCGGCGGTGGGTACCACCCAGATCGACGATTTCGACGAGCAGACCCGCGCGAAGCAGGCCGCCATGCTCGTCAACCTCGACCCACCCGGCCACACGCGGCTGCGGCAACTCGTCAGCCGCGGATTCACCCCACGCACAGTCAAAGTGCTCGAGGGTCACATCCGCGACATCTGTGCCCGGATCGTCGATCGGCTGCTCGAGGCACGCGACGTCGACTTCGTTCCCGAGGCGGCGGCGCCGTTGCCGCTCGAGGTCATCGCGGCGCTGCTGGGTGCGCCCGCCGGGGACGTCGACAGGCTCTACGACTGGTCCAACCGGATGATCGGCTTCGACGATCCCGAGTACGGCACCACCCAGGCCGACGGCGAGATGGCTGCGGCGGAGATCTTCCTGTACGCCAACGAGCTTGCGGCGCAACGCCGCATCGAGCCTCGCGACGACATCGTCACCAAGCTCGTGCAGCCGGACGAGAACGGCGACACGCTCACCGAGATGGAATTCGACATGTTCTTCGTCCTGCTCGTGGTGGCGGGGAACGAGACGACGCGCAACGCGACCGCCGGTGGGATGCAGGCCTTCATCGATCATCCCGACCAGTGGCGGCGGCTGCAGTCCGAGCCGGAACTGGCGGCGAGTGCGGTGGAGGAGATTCTGCGGTGGGTGACGCCGGTGATGGACTTCCGTCGCACCGCCACCCGGGACGCCTACATCGGCGATCAGTTGGTCAGGGCCGGCGACAAGGTGGTGATCTACTACCCGAGCGCGAACCGGGACGAGGACGTCTTCGACGAGCCGTACCGGTTCGACATCGGCCGGAGCCCCAACCCGCAGATCGCGTTCGGCGGTAGCGGAGTGCACTTCTGCCTCGGCGCCCACCTGGCGCGGCTCGAATTGAAGATCCTGTTCGAGACCCTCGCCGCGCGGATCGACCGTGTGGAACCCACCGGGCCGGTGGCGCGGCTGCGGTCGAATTTCATCAGCGGCATCAAGACGATGCCCGTGCGAATCCACCCGCGCAGTCCGGTGTGAGAACCCGATTTTCGTTGCCAGCCGTCGGTAACTGTAGTAGCGTCCAGACACGTGTCCAGTAGTATGAATTTCGAGTCCACCCGCCGCCGTCTGACCGAGAAGCAGGCCGACACCGTCGACCGCCTCACCAAAGCGGCAGTCGAAGTACTGCGCGAAGAGGGATTCGCGGGACTCACCGTCCGCTCGGTGGCCGGCATCGCCGGGGTCGCGCCCGCGACGGCCTACACGTACTTCTCGTCCAAGGAGCACCTCGTCGCCGAGGTCTTCTGGCGGCGCCTCGCCGCCTCACCGCAGCCGGTGGACGAGGGACTCGATCGCACCGGACGCGTGGTCGCCGTGCTCCGCCACATCGCTCTCCTGGTGGCGGACGAACCCGAACTCGCCGGAGCCGTCACCAACGCGCTGCTCGGCCGCGACCCCGACGTGGAGCACCT
This sequence comes from Rhodococcus sp. NPDC127593, assembly GCF_042671975.1. NCBI lineage: Bacteria > Bacillati > Actinomycetota > Actinomycetes > Mycobacteriales > Nocardiaceae > Rhodococcus > Rhodococcus sp. NPDC127593. The sequence goes on from NZ_JBHXWI010000004.1 coordinate 108,958, forward strand.
CCGCGCCCGCATCGGGCTGGAGATCCGCGACCGCCTCGCCGCCGCACTGGGTGACGGCCATAGTCCCGACGTCCTCGAGGCGCTGGAGCTGCTGTACGCCGGCGGCCTGGTCCGCGCGGGGATGGGATACGGGTCCTACGCCCAATTCGCCGATCGACTCGAAACTTCCGCCAAGCTGATTCTGGAGTAGATGCCATGACCGCAGCCTCGATGCCCGGGGTGTCGCACAATCCGGTGACGTTCAACCCGTACGACTATGGCTTCCACGAAGATCCGTACGTCACGTATCGAAGACTGCGGGAAGAAGCACCGCTCTACTACAACGAGGAACTCGACTTCTGGGCGTTGTCCCGGCACGAGGACGTCGTCGCGGCGTTCCGCGACAACCAGCGCCTGTCGAGCGCGAACGGGGTGTCGCTCGACCCGGCGGCCTACGGTCCGCACGCCCACAAGACGATGTCCTTTCTCGCGCTGGACGATCCGCGGCACATGCGGATGCGGCAGTTGGTCTCCCGCGGTTTCACCCCGAGACGGGTAAACGAACTCGAGGGACGGATCCTGGATCTGACCCGGCAATACCTCGACCCGGCGCTCGCGGCGGGCGAGTTCGACTGGATCGGCGAGTTCGCCGGCAAGCTCCCGATGGACGTGATCTCGGAGCTGATGGGGGTGCCGGAGGCCGATCGCGTGGAACTCCGGCGGCTCGCCGACCTGGTGGTGCACCGCGAGGAGGGCGTCCTCGACGTGCCCCACGCCGCGATGGAGGCGTCGCTCTACCTCGTCGGCTACTACGCCGACATGCTGGCCGAGCGGCGCAGGAAACCGACCGAGGACCTCACGTCCGCCCTGCTCGAGGCGGAGATCGACGGCGACCGGCTCACCGACGACGAGATCATCGCCTTCATGTTCCTGATGGTGGTGGCGGGCAACGAGACCACCACCAAACTGCTGGGCAACGCGCTGTACTGGGGTTTCCGCTATCCAGGCGAGGCTCGGCACGTGTTCGAGGATGTGAGCCGGGTGCCGGAGTGGGTGGAGGAGACCCTGCGTTTCGACACGTCCAGCCAGATGGTCGCGCGGACGGCGTCCGTCGACCTGGACTTCCACGACCGGACGATTCCCGCCGGCGACAAGGTGCTGATCCTCATCGGCTCCGCGAACCGCGACTCGGCGGTGTTCGAGGACGCCGACGAATACCGGATCGGCAGGGACACTTCCAACAAGCTCGCGAGCTTCGGCGGCGGCACCCACTTCTGCCTGGGCGCCCACATGGCGCGGCTCGAAGCGCGGATCGCGCTCACCGAACTCGTCTCCCGCATCGACGACTACGACATCGACGAGGCGAACAGTGTGCGCGTCCACTCGACCAATGTGCGCGGTTTCGCCACCCTTCCCATGAAAGTGCAGGTCCGCGATGCCTAGGTTCGAGCCCAACCCGCAGCGACGCCCGTCGATCGTCGCCGGGGCCTCTTCGGGAATCGGCACGGCGACGGCCTATGCGCTGGCCGAGGCCGGTCACCCCGTCGCGCTCGGTGCCCGCCGGGTGGCCGAATGCGAGGAGATCGCGGAAAAGATCCGCAGCAACGGGGGAGAAGCGGTCGCGCACTACCTCGACGTCACCGACACCGCATCCGTCGACGACTTCGTCACCGCGGCGGAGAAAGCGCTGGGCCCCACCGAGATCGCGTTGTCGGGGGCAGGCGACCTGGAGTTCTCCGTCGCACACGAGATGGACCCCGACCAGTTCCTGGGCCAGGTCAACGTTCACCTGATCGGTGCGCAGCGTCTCGCGCACCGCATCGTTCCCGGAATGATCGAACGCAGGCGCGGAGACTTCGTCCTGATCGGATCCGATTGCGCCGACTCCCCCCGGCCCCGGATGGGCGCCTACAACGCCGCGAAGGCCGGCGTCGAAATGATGGGCCGGCAGATGCGAATGGAACTGGAAGGCACTGGCGTCCGGGCGTCGGTCGTGCGCCCGGGACCCACCCAGACATCCATGGGGATGAACACCACCGAGGAGGTCATCGGACCCGTCCTCGAAGACTGGGCGAAATGGGGATTCGCCCGGCACTCGTACTTCCTGCGCGCCTCCGCGATCGCGGACGCCGTGGTCGCCGCCGTCAGTGCGCCCCGTGGCGCACACATGGTGCTGATCGAGGTTCAGCCCGAGGCGCCCCTGCGAAAGGATGGAGAATGAACCTGGCTACCCCGCAACGTGTGTCCGGCGGTGAGCGCGAGCACGGACATCTCGAAGAATTGCGTACCGACCCGATTGCGCTGATGCGCCGTGTCCGGGAGGAGTGCGGCAACGTCGGCGTGTTCCAGCTCGCCGACAAGAAAGTGGTGCTGCTGTCGGGCGCCGAGGCCAACGAATTCTTCTTCCGCTCCACCGACGAGGATCTCGACCAGCAGGCGGCCTACCCGTTCATGAAGCCGATCTTCGGTGAGGGAGTCGTGTTCGATGCGAGCCCCGAGCGTCGCAAGGAGATGCTGCACAACCAGGCGTTACGCGGCGAGCAGATGAAGGGCCATGCCGCGACGATCGCCCACGAGGTCGACCGCATGGTGGCGCAGTGGGGCGACGAGGGAGAGATCGATCTGCTCGAATTCTTCGCGGAGCTGACCATCTACACGTCCTCGGCCTGCCTGATCGGTACGAAGTTCCGGGAGCAGCTCGACGGCCGGTTCGCGCACCTGTACCACGAGCTCGAGCAGGGCACCGACCCCATCGCCTACGTCGACGCCTACGCCCCGATCGAGAGCTTCCGCCGACGGGACGAGGCGAGAGTGCAGTTGGTGGCTCTCGTCCAGGAGATCATGAACGGGCGCGTCGAGAACCCTCCTCAGGGCAAGGAGGATCGGGACATGCTCGACGTGCTCGTCTCGATCAAGGACGAGGACGGCAACGAGCGCTTCACGGCGGACGAGATCACCGGCATGTTCATCTCGATGATGTTCGCCGGGCACCACACCACGTCCGGCACCGCGGCCTGGACCCTGATCGAACTGCTGCGGCACCCGGACTACGCGAAGCAGGTGGTCGCCGAACTCGACGACCTCTATTCGGACGGCTCCGACATCAGTTTCGGGGCGCTTCGGCAGATCCCGAAACTCGAAGCGGTGCTGAAGGAGACGCTGCGGTTGCACCCGCCCCTGATCATTCTGCTGCGCGTCGCGCGGGGCGAGTTCGAGGTCGGCGGCTACCGGATCGCCGAGAACGATCTGGTGGCGGCCACGCCGGCGATCTCCAACCGGATCGCGGAGGACTTCCCGAACCCGGACACGTTCGATCCCGAACGCTACATCGACCCCAACCAGGAAGACATCGTCAACCGCTGGACGTGGATTCCGTTCGGCGCCGGTCGGCACCGCTGCGTCGGGGCGGCGTTCGCGCTGATGCAGTTGAAGGCGATATTCTCGATTCTCCTGCAGGACTGGGAGTTCGAGATGGCGCAACCCTCCGAGACGTACCGCAACGATCACAGCAAGATGGTGGTGCAGCTGCAGCAGCCGTGCACGGTGAGGTACCGGAAGCGAAGCACGTGATGAAGGTCGAAGCCGACCTCGACCTGTGTCAGGGTCATGCCGTGTGCGAGATGGAGGCACCCGACGTCTTCGTCGTCCCGAAGCACGGCAAGGTCGAGATTCTCGACACCGACCCACCCGAGAACCTGCGCGCCGAAGTCGAGAGCGCCGTGCGTTTCTGCCCGACCCAGGCCCTGCGGATCCTCGCGGACAACGACTCTGAAGGAGACAGCTGATGGTGCAGTTCGATCGTGCGGAGCTCGACGAGATGGTGCAGCGCTGGGTGGACGAGAACAAGCGGTGCGAATCGCTCGGCGACTGGAAGACGCTCGCCGAGATGTACACCGACGACGCCACGTACGGATGGAACTACGGGCCGAAGGACGACTTCATGGCCGTCGGCCGGGACGAGATCCGCGACCTGGCGCTCGGGCAGGAAATGGACGGGCTCGAGGGCTGGCAGTACCCGTACCAGCAGTTCGTCGTCGACGATCGCAGCGGCGACGTCATCGGATTCTGGAAGCAGGTGTCCGAACGCACCCGCGGCGACGGCACGCACTATCAGGTCACCGGAATCGGTGGCAGCTGGTTCCGGTACGGCGGCAACTTCCAATGGTCCTGGCAGCGTGACTTCTTCGACTTCGGCAACGTCTCGAGTCTGTTCCTCGAGATGATCACGAACAACGCGATGTCCGACGGCATGAACGCGCGGATCCAGCGCGCGACGTCCGGTCGGCTGCCGGGGTGGTATCCGGTCGGCACGGCCCCGGTCCCGCTGTGGTGAGTACGGTGAAGGTTCCGACGTCGTTCGCCGATCTGTCCCGCGAGGATCTCGCGATTCTCGTTCCGGAACTGCTCCTGTGCGGTCATCTCATCGACCGCTCCGGTATGCCGCACCTGATCGGGGCGTTCGGTCGCGAGGGCATGACGCAGGTCGCGATCGAGGAGTGGATGGCGTCGAGTCCCCTCTACACGCGACGTATGCAACGCGCGCTGGGATTCGAGGGGGATGGCGTCGTCACGATCTTCAAGGGTCTGCAACTCGACATCGGTGCGCCGCCCCAGTTCATGGACTTCCGGTACCGCGTCACCGATCACGATCACGGCGAATTCTGGCTGGATCACTGCGGGGCGCTGATGGACGTCGAACCGATGGGCGACGAGTACGTCACGGCGATGTGCCACGACATCGAGGACCCGACGTTCGACGCCACCGCCCTGGCCACCAACCCGCACGCGCAGGTGCGTCCCGTGCACCGTCCGCCCCGCAGACCTGCGGACCGGACACCGCACTGCCTTTGGACGGTCACTATCGACGACGCCCACGTGCCACCGCCGATTCCGGATGGGCTGGTGACGGTGGGGAAGTCGAGGGCGGCGACGGTCGAGTTGTCGCCGATCGACAGCGGCGGGCCGGGACGGCCGGACTACGCGGGCGCGCTCCTGAATGATCTGCGGTTCCCGGACTTCTCCCATTCGGCTCTGACCCGGATGGCGGAGGAGGTGTGCGTGCAGCAGCACCTGCTGACCCTCGGTTTCCTGCTCGCGGTGCGGGCCCGCACCGATGCCGCGGCCGCGCTCGACATCGCCCGCAAGCAACTCACGGGCATCGCCGGCCTCACGTCGGAGCGGATCCGGAAGGCGCTCGGGCTGCCCGCGGATCTCGAGGGTCTCGCCGTCGTCCTCGCCGTGCATCCGGCGCTCAATCCCCGTCAGTACGTGGACGTCACGGTCACCCTCGGCGACCGCATGCTGCTGACCCTCGGCCGGGACTGCGGAGCCGGGGAGGACGGGGCGTGGCCGTCCATGATCGACGCCGAGCACCTCGGGCCGTTGACTGCGCTCGTGCGCGGGGTATCGCCGCGCTTCGCGGTGCAGGTGGTCGAGGAGACTGATGCGGCGCTCACCGTGGAGGTCGTGATCGGTGAGCCGCCCGCGAAGGAGGCGCCCGAGGTCGCGCTCACCCGGTTCAGCACAGGAGCCGACTTCGCGTTCACCGATCGAGGAATACCCCTACCACTCACAGTCGTCTGAGAGAGGACGCCTCCGTGGCCTACAACCTTGCAGACCTCTTCGAGCATTCCGTCGATGCGATGCCGGAACGGGTCGCGCTGATCTGCGGCGCCCGTCGCGTCACCTACCGGGAACTGGAGGACCGCGCCAACAGGCTTGCCCACCACTTCCGCGGTGCCGGGCTGACCGTCGATTCGCACATCGGCGTGCACCTGCACAACTCCATCGAGACCATGGAGACGTTGCTGGCGGCGTACAAGATTCGCGCGGTCCCGATCAACATCAACTACCGCTACACCAGCGACGAACTCGCCTACGTCTACGGCAACGCGGAACTCGACGCCGTGGTCCACCATCGGATCTACTCGCCGCGCATCGCGGAGGTCCTGCCCTCGCTGCCGAGGATCCGGCACACCGTCGTCGTCGAGGACGATCTCGGCGGCGCCGGTGTGCCCAGCGATTCGGTGCCGTACGAGGAGGCGCTGTCCGGCAGTGGCGACCGGGACTTCGGCGAACGCAGCCCCGAAGACCTGTTCATCATGTACACCGGCGGCACAACCGGTCGTCCCAAGGGTGTGGTGTGGACGCACGAGGCAATCTGGCGCGTCCTCGCGGGCGGTCTCGACTTCTACACCGGTGAGGCGATCGACGACGAGTACCAGCAGTCGCGGGTCGGGTCGCAGGGTGAGCCCACCCTGTGGTTCGCGTTGCCGCCGTTGATCCACGCGGCCGCGATGATGCCGACGTTCACCGCGCTGTTCAGCGGAAACACCGTGCTGCTCGAATCGAAGTTCGATGCCGACCGGACGTGGGAGCTCGTCGAGCGGCACAAGGTGCAGATCCTCATCATCACCGGCGACGCGATGGGGCGGCCGCTGATCGAGGCGCATCAGCCGTCGCGCACCGACACGTCGAGCCTGGGTGTGGTGGCATCCGGGGCGGCGCTGTTCTCACCGGTGATCAAGGACGCCTTCCTCGAGGCGTTCCCGGGACTACTGGTTTCCGATTCGATCGGCGCGTCGGAAACGGGCTTCGGCGGAATCGGTTTCGCGACCAAGGGGGAAAAGCAGGTGGGTGGGCCCCGGGTGCCTGCCGGACGGTACGCCCTGGTGATCGACGAGGACGACGTTCCCGTCGAGCCGGGGTCGAGGAAGGACGGCTGGTTCGCGAAGGGCGGGTACGTTCCCCTCGGCTACTACAACGACCCGGAGAAGACCCGCGAGATCTTCCGGGATGTCGACGGGCGACCCGTCGTCGTCACCGGCGACCGCGCGCGGATCGAGGCCGACGGATCGATCACCCTGCTCGGCCGCGGCAACATGGTGATCAACACCGGCGGCGAAAAGGTGTTCGCCGAGGAGGTCGAGAGCGCGGTGAAGGCGTACCGCGACGTGTACGACGCCATCGTGGTCGGCGTCCCCGACGAACGGTGGGGGCACCGGGTCTCCGCGGTCGTGCAGGCGCGCGACGGTCGGGGCGTCGACTTCGCCGGGCTCGAGGAACACGTGCGGCAGAGCCTGGCCGGCTACAAGATTCCACGTCTCGTGTGGGTGGAAGACACCGTCCAGCGGACACCGAGCGGCAAGCCCGACTACCGCTGGGCCCAGGGCGTCACCAAGCTGCGCGACCCCGACCACCGCACGTGAGTGGCGAAGCGTGCTCCCGCACGCTTCGCCACTCACGTGCGGGTCAGGCGGGAGCGCGGACGACCAGGACCGTTCCCGGGAATTCCGCGGCGAGTTCCTGACGGCTGTGCTTCACGGCCGCGGTGCCGTAGCCCTTCTTCCGGGCGTCGGGGGCGATCCAGATGGCCACGTCGACCTCGCGTCCCGACAGTTCACCGAACACCATGCCGACGGGCGTGTTCTCCGCGGTGTCCTCACACACGAACCATGCGGCGGACTCGTCGTCGACACGGCTCAGGCCTTCCGTGCGTTCCTTCTCGACCCGCTCCTCGGACCACTGCGTGCCCGCATCGTCGATCTGCTCGACGCAGCGGCGCCGGAACAGGTCTGCGTCTTCCTCGGTTTCGGTGAACGGACGGAGGCGGAAGTTCCGCCCGGTGCTCGCCGGCCGGTCCGTCGACGTCCACTCCAGCGTGGCGTCGAGGTCCTTCAGTTCCGTCTGGATGCGGAGCCGTTCGACCTTGGTGAGACGGCGGAACGTCAGGTTGAGGACGGCTTCCGCGTACGCCTCGGAGGTCTCGAGGAGTCCGGCGACGGTGGTGAGGGCCTCGGCGTGGTCCTCGCTGTCGACGATGGCGTCGAGAACCTCGTGGCGCTGCTCGAGTGCACGCAGCAGGACCGCGGTGAGCTCTCGACGGTCGTGTATCCGATCTTGAACCTGTGTACTCATGTCTGCAATTCCTCGCCCTCGGCCGTCGTACAAGTCCGTACGCGTCAATACTGCAAGATGTCCTCCGACAAGGCACCCGTTACCCGACGGTACATACAAGTGCTATCGACGGTCGCAGACGACGACGGGGATCGTGCGGTCGGTCCAGGCCTGGTAATTGTCGAAATCCGGATACATGTCGACGAGCCGCGGCCACAGGCGCGCGCGTTCCTCGGGATCCGCCACGTGGGCGGTCATCGGCCGAACCCGCGACTTCACCTGGACGGTCACGTCGGGGTTCGCGCGCAGGTTGAGGTACCACATCGGGTGCTTCGGGAGGCCGCCCTGCGAGGCGACGAGGATGATGCCGTCGCCGTCCTCGAGGAACAGCAGCGGGCTGATCCGCGGCTCGCCGCTCTTCCGTCCGGTGGTGGTGAGCAGGCAGACGGGCAACCCGCGGGGGAAGGCGCTGCCCACCCGCCACTTGCTGCCGAGTCGCCCGCCAGTCCGCCGGTACAGCACGACGTTGATCTTCGACATCCACTTGATGAAGGAGACCGTCCACTTCGAGTCGAGGCCGGGCGGTCGGGCGGGGGCGGGTGCGTTCATCGGCAGATCCTAGATCCGCTCGATGATGGTGCCGGTGGCCAGCGCGCCGCCGGCGCACATCGTGATCAGTGCCGTCGACCCGTCGGTGCGCTCGAGTTCGTGCAGCGCGGTGGTGATGAGTCGAGACCCGGTGCTGCCCACGGGATGTCCGAGTGCAAGCGCACCGCCGTTGACGTTGACCCTGTCCATGTCGGGCTCGTGCACCGACGCCCACGACAGCAGCACCGAGGCGAACGCCTCGTTGACCTCGAACAGGTCGAGGTCGCCGATCTTCATGCCGCTGCGTTCGAGGACGCGCGCCGTGGCCTGGACGGGCCCGTCGAGGTGGAATTCGGGTTCGGAGCCGACGAGCGCCTGGGAGATGATGCGGGCCCGGGGCTTCAGGCCGAGCGCGCGTGCCCTGGCCTCGTCCATCAGCATGACGGCGGCGGCGCCGTCGGAGATCTGCGAGGACGTGCCCGCCGTGTGGATGCCGCCCTCGAGAACGGGCTTCAGCGTGGCGAGCGACTCCGCGGTGGTGTCGCGCAGACCCTGATCGCGCGTCACGACCCGGGTTTCGCCGGTGAGGTTGCCTTCCTTGTCCACGACGGGTGCGGTCACCTGCAACACTTCCCGGTCGAAACGCCCTTCGTCCCAGGCCTGCTTGGCTCGTGCCTGTGAACGGACTCCGAGCGCCTCGACGTCGGCCCGGGTGATTCCGCGGCGACGGGCGATGCGCTCGGCGGCCTCGAACTGGTTGGGCATGTCGATGTCCCAGTCGGCGGGCCTGCGCGGCCCGGCGTTCTCGCCGACGTTCGCGCCGAGCGGCACCTGGCTCATCGCTTCGATGCCGCAGGCGATTCCGACGTCGATCGCGCCGGTGGCGATCAGGCCTGCGATCAGGTGGTTGGCTTGCTGGGCGGAGCCGCACTGGCAGTCGATCGTGGTGGCGCCGACCTGCCAGGGCAAGCCGGCATGCAGCCACGCGGTCCGGGTGATGTTGTTCGACTGCGCACCGGCCTGGGTGACGCAACCGCCGATCACCTGCTCCACCAGTTCGGGGTCGATGCCGGAGCGGTCGAGGATGCCCCGCTGAGCGGCGCCGAGGATCTCGGCGGCGTGCAATCCGGACAGCCAGCCACCGCGCTTTCCGATCGGGGTGCGTACTGCCTCGACGATTACTGGTGTGCCCACGGTGGGCTCCTTTCCTTGTCCTCAGAAAATAGAACAAGTTCTGCTGTCCGGGCAAGGTCTGAATGTGCTTTCCTTTGCTAGTCGCCCGGCTTGTGCTTCAATGCTAGTAGAACGTGTTCCACATCACGGAGTGGTGTATGGCTTAGGGCAGGAGACAGCAGTGGCGCAGCCCAATCTTCCAGAGGGTTTCGACTTCACCGACCCGGACATCTACGCAGAGCGCATCCCCTACCAGGAGTTCGCCGAACTGCGGAAGACTGCCCCGATCTGGTGGAACCCGCAGCCGCCGGAGATCGGTGGCTTCCACGACGACGGCTACTGGGTAGTCAGCAAGCTCGAGGACGTCAAGGAGGTGTCGCGGCGCAGCGACGTCTTCTCCACACACGAGAACACCGCGATCGTGCGCTTCGCCGACGACATTCCGCGCGAGAACATCGAGATGCAGCGTTTCATCCTCATCAACAAGGACGCTCCCGAGCACACCAAGCTCCGCAAGCTCGTCTCCCGCGGTTTCACGCCCCGCGCGATCAACAGCCTGCGCGAAGAACTCACCGAGCGCGCCGAGAAGATCGTGAAGGAGGCCGCCGAGTCGGGGGCCGGCGACTTCGTCACCCAGGTGGCGTGTGAGCTTCCGCTGCAGGCGATCGCCGAACTGCTCGGTGTGCCGCAGGAGGATCGCCTGAAGGTCTTCGACTGGTCGAATCAGATGACGGGCTACGACGACCCCGAACTGGACATCGACCCGCAGGCCGCGTCGATGGAGATCCTCGGCTACGCGTACCAGATGGCGGACGAGCGCAAGAAGTGCCCCGCCGACGACATCGTCACGACGCTGATCGAAGCGGATATCGATGGAAATGAGCTTTCTCCCGAGGAATTCGGCTTCTTCGTGATCCTGCTGGCGGTCGCCGGCAACGAGACCACTCGCAATGCCATCACACACGGCATGATGGCGTTCCTGGACCATCCCGATCAGTGGGAGCTCTACAAGAAGGAGCGCCCCAAGACGGCGGCGGACGAGATCGTCCGGTGGGCGACCCCGGTCAACTCGTTCCAGCGCACCGCACTGGAAGACACCGAACTCGGCGGAGTGCAGATCAAGAAGGGGCAACGAGTCGTAATGTTGTACGGCTCCGCCAATTTCGACGAGGACGCGTTCGAGAACCCGGAGAAGTTCGACATCATGCGGGAGAACAACCCGCACGTCGGCTTCGGCGGCACCGGTGCCCACTTCTGCCTCGGGGCCAACCTCGCGCGACTCGAGATCGACCTGATCTTCAATGCGATTGCGGATCACCTGCCCGATATCAGTAAGCTGGGAGATCCGCGGCGCTTGCGCTCGGGCTGGCTCAACGGTATCAAGGAATTTCAGGTCGATTACAAGACTGCGTCAGGCGGTTGCCCGGTCAGACACTGACCCCCTGATTCAGCGGCGTCGGAGGGCACCCTCATCCTCTCCGACGCCGCTGTTCTCTTTCGTCGACGTGGTGTCCGAGGGAAAGTGGGAGCCACCATGTCTGTGCAGTCCGTCGTCGAAGATGTGGGTGCCGTTTTCTCGGCGCCGGGAGACCCGACCGTCACCGCTGCCCTCGGCGCATTCCTCCGTCGCCTGGACCCCGCGCCCCGCCTGCTCGGGTTCGGCGAGCCCATGCACGGGGAGGAGAGCTTCCTGCTGCTCCGCAATCAGATGTTCCGGTTTCTCGTCGAACACGCGGGCTATCGATCCATCGCGATCGAAAGCAGTTGCCTGAAGGGGATACTCGTCGACTCCTTCGTGCGGGGTGCGGACCGCCGGCCGCTCGACGACGTCATGGAGCGCGGCTTCAGCCACGGCTTCGGCGAGTCCCGGGCGAACCACGACCTGATCCGATGGATGGCCGAGTACAACCGTCGACGCGAACCGGACGAGCAACTCCGATTCTTCGGATTCGACGCCCCCATCGAGATGACGTCCGCAGACAGCCCGAGGCAGGCCCTGACCTTCCTCGACACCTACCTGCGGACCCACCTCGACGAGCAGGATCTGCCCTGCACTCAAGACAGGATCTCCGCACTGATCGGCGACGACGACCGCTGGAGCAACCCGGCCGTCGCCATGGACCCGACCCAGGCCGTCGGCGCCACCCCCGAGGCCGTCGAGTTGCGTCTCATCGCGGACGACCTGATGATGCTGCTCGCGTCGCAGGTGCCTCGTCTCGTGGCCGAAAGCACGCGAGACGAATTGTGGGAGGCCGAGCTTCACGGTCGCGTCGCCACCCGCCTGCTCAGCTATCACGCAGGCATGGCAGAGAACTCCCCACACCGCATCACGAGGCTCCTGGGAATCCGCGACACCCTCATGGCGGACAACCTGTCCGCGCTGGTGCAGAGGGAGGCCGAGCGAGGCCCGACATTCGTCTTCGCTCACAACGGCCATCTGTCGAAAGGTGAAACCCACTGGGATCTCGCCGGACTGCATCTGCGCTGGTGGTGCGCCGGTGCCCACCTGGACGTGCGGCTCGGCGACGCCTACACGGTCATCGGGTCCGCCGTCGGGGAGGCGCCCGGCCACGGCATCGGACAGCCGCCTCCCGGCACCGTCGAGGACCTGCTCTTCGCGGTCGGGGAGAGCTGTCTCGTGCCGGCCGCGCCGGTGGCCCGCAGGATCGGACATGTGGAGAGGCGTGCCGACCCGTCGGGCAACTCCACCTACTTCCCGCTGAATCCCGCCGGCCTCGGCGAACTCGACGCGATCCTCTTCCTCCGGCACATCGACGCCGCCGGTACGTGAGATGCCGGCACGTGATCCGGGCGTTCAGGCCTTGCGCAGTGTCTTCATCGCTCGCTCGACCTCCCAGAAGGCCCGCAGGGACGTGATCTTGCCGTCCTCGTTCACGCGGTAGACGAACACGCCCTCGGCGTCGATCCGGGATCCCGCCACCGTGGACCGGATGGTCCCGATGTTCACGTTCTCGTTCCCGCACACCAGCGAATCGGTGATGAGGAATTCGAGCGATTCGGTGGTCGCGATCGTCATGTCGTAGAACCGCGAGATCGCGTCGAGGCCGTGGTGACCCTTGCCTTCGGGGTCGAAACCCGAAGGGCCGACCGGGTCTTCGACACACGCGTCCTCGGCGAACAGCGCCAGCCACTCGTCCTTGCGCCTGCCGCTGGCCGCCTCGCGGGAAGCCTGCCCGGCGAGGCGGGCGGGATGGTCGGTCATCGTCATGTCCACACCCCTATCCGATGTACTGGTCGGCGAACTTGCGCAGCGAATCCTGCTTGGCCTCGAGTGGTCCGTCGAAGCCGATGCCGTCGAAGACCCACGGGACGACGATCGTGTCGGTCACTCCGGCATCCGCCAATTCGGCGTAGCCGTCCTTGCCGAAACGGTCGATGCACACGGTCTGGATCTCGTAGGGCAGATCGGCTCGGCCGTACTCCTGCCGGAGTTCCCGCAATCGTGCGATGACCTGGACGAGATCGTCGAACTTGATCATCGCGGACGTCCAGCCGTCGCCCACCCGGGCGGCGCGTCGAAGCGCGACGTCGGTGTGTCCGCCGACGTAGAACGGCACCGGCTTCGTCGGCGCCGGGCTCATCTGCAGGCGGTCGAAGTCGAAGAACTCGCCGTGGTATTCCACCATCCCGCCGCCGAGGATCAGCTTGATGACGTCGATCATCTCGTCGACGCGTGCACCGCGCTTCTCGTACGGCACTCCGCACCATTCGAATTCCTCGGGTGCCCAGCCGATCCCGACGCCGAATCCGAACCGGTTGCCGATGAGGTTGGCGACCGAACCCACCTGGCGGGCGAGGAGTACCGGGTTGCGGGAGCCCAGTTTGAGGACCTGGGTGTAGAACTCGATCTTCGACGTCACCGCACCCATCGCGGCCGCCGCGATCAGCGGATCCACCCACGGGGTTTCCTCGTTCCACATCCGCGAGCCGTCCGGCGTGTACGGGTAGTCGGCGCTCTGCTTCTCCATGAAGAACAGTGAGTCGGGAAGTGCAATGGACGAGAATCCGCACTCCTCGGCTGTTTTCGCGAGAGCCGGCAGTTGGTCGAGGGGATTCATGGCGATGCCGACGGTGAACTTCATCGGTGATGTCCCTACTACTAGTTGTTCGGCCGGTCGGAACCGACCACCCACATCGAGAAGTACTGCGAACCGCCGCCGTAGGCGTGGCCGAGTGCCTTGCGTGCGTCCTTCACCTGATGATCGCCGGCGCGGTGCATCACCTGCATCGCCGACTCGGCGAACCGGATCATGCCCGAGGCGCCGATGGGGTTGGACGACAGAACGCCGCCGGACGCGTTGAGGGGCAGCCTGCCCCCGATCGCGGTCTCGCCCGCCTCGGTGAGCTTCCAGCCCTCACCCTCGGAGACGAAGCCCAGATTCTCGAGCCACATCGGTTCGAACCAGGAGAAGGGGACGTAGATTTCGGCCACGTCGATCTCGTCGAGCGGATCCTTGATGCCCGCGGCCTTCCACAGTGCGGCCGCGGCGTCCCGGCCGGCCTGCGGATTCACCTGGTCGCGTCCCGCGAACGTGGTGGGCTCGGTGCGCATCGCGGTGGCGTGAATCCAGGCCACCTCACGCCCGTCAGCCGTGACCTGCTCGGCGGCTTCCTCGTTGCCGATCACCATCGCGCAGGCGCCGTCCGAGGACGGACAGGTCTCGTCGTAACGGATGGGATCCCACAGCATCTGCGAGGCCTGCACTGATTCGAGCGTGATGTCGGGTTGCTTGAGGTGGGCGTACGGGTTCAGGCTGCCGTTCAACCGGTCCTTCACCGCCACCATCGCGCCGATGTGATCGGGTGCGCCCGACCGCCGGATGTACGAGCGGACGTGCGGGGCGAAGTATCCGCCCGCGCCCGCGCCGACCGGCATGTGGAACGGAATGGGGGTGGACAGCGCCCACATTGCGTTCGACTCGGACTGCTTTTCCCACGCCACCGTCAGCACCCGCTTGTGCACCCCCGACTTCACGAGGCTCGACGCGACCACCGCGGTCGAGCCACCGACCGAGCCCGCGGTGTGCACGCGCAGGAGTGGTTTGCCGTTCGCGCCGAGCGCGTCCGACATCGCGAGTTCCGGCATCATCGAGCCCTCGAACAGGTCGGGGGCCTTCCCGATCACGACCGCGTCGATGTCGTCCCAGCCCACCCGCGCGTCTTCCATCGCGCGGTCGATCGCCTCGCGAACCAGCCCCGCCATGGACACGTCGTGCCGCTTCGCCACGTAGTGCGTCTGACCGGTGCCGAGCACCGCGGCCACTTGATTCGCCATCAGTTGCGTCCCTCCAAGACTGCGACCAGATTCTGTTGCAGCACAGCACCACTCGTAGCGTGCGCCAGCGTGCGCCCGGCGTTGCCGTCCATGATGGCCTTGGCTGCGTAACCTATGCGTTCCAGACCGGCGGAGAACATCGGGTTCCCGCTCAGCGGGCCACCCGACGGGTTGATCACCGTCGCGTCGGACAGTCCGATCGCCTCGCGGAGGATCAGTTCCTGATGGGTGAACGGTCCGTGCAGTTCGGCCACGTCGATTCCGCCGACGTCCCCTCCGGTGGCAGCGCGGGCGGAGGCCGTCGTCGACGGCGAGACCGTCAGGTCGCGGGCGCCGAAGTTCGGGGAATCGATCCGATGCTCGATCCCGGTGATCCACGCCGGCCGCTCGCACAGCTCGCGGGCACGATCGCCGGCGGCGAGCACGACAGCGGCGGCTCCGTCCGTGATCGGTGCGCAGTCGTGGGCGCGCAACGGATCCGCGACGAACGGGCTGGCGAGCAGCGCGTTGATGTCGACGTGCCCCGCCAGCTGGGTGTTCGGGTTGCTCTCGGCCGCGGCCCGGCTGCGCGCGGCCACGGCCGCCATCTCCTCGGAGGTCCACTTCCCGGCATCGAGTCCGAGGCGGGCCTGCAGTCCGGCGAGCGACACGGAGTCGAGGGCGAGTGGTGCGACGAGGTAGGGGTCGAGTTGCATCGACAGGATCTTGCGGAGGTTGCCCGCCGACGACTTCCCGAAGCCGTAGACGAGGGCGGTGTCGACCTCGCCGGTCATGATCTTGATCCAGGCCTCGTAGAACGCCCACGCCGCATCCATCTCGACGTGCGACTCGTTGATCGGCGGTACCGCCCCGATCGAGTCGACGGCGGAGATGAACGAGAACGAACGTCCGGCCAGGTAGTCCGACGACCCCGAACACCAGAAACCGATGTCGGACTTCGTGATTCCGAGCTCCTCGTACAGCTGCTGGAAGCAGGGGACCAGCATCTCGACGCCGTTGGTGGTGCCGGTGGTCTCGCGCACGTGCGGTGCGTGCGCGAACCCGACGACTGCGATATCTGTCATTGTGCCGCGCCCTTACAGGTGGTGTTTGTAGGTGTCGTACTCGGCGTCGGGCTCGCCCGTCGGCCTGAAGTACTCGATGTTCTCGAGGGTGTAGCCCCACTCCTCGCGCGGCTTCCACTTGGCCTCCACGCGCATGCCCATCCGCACGTCGGCGGCGTCGCAGTCGAGGATCAGGTGCAGGAACGCGATGTCCGCGCCGTCGAGCAGCACGTAGGCGGCGACGTACGGCGGCTTGATCCGCTGTCCGAGGAACGGGACGTTCACGATGCAGAACGTGGTGACGATGCCCCTGTCGGGCAGTTCCACCTGCTCCTTCGTCGGGATGCCGTCGGTGGGGTTGGCGCTGCGCGGCGGGATGTACACCTTGCCGTCCGGTCCGGTGCGGCCACCGATCAGCTTGCCCGCCTTCAGCCCTCGGAGGTAGTAGCTCTCCTCTGCGGAGGCGGAGTGCATGTAGTCGAGATCGATCGGCGTCGTGACCATCGTGACCGGTTCCGACTCCGTGGTCGGTTCGGGTTCGCCCGTCGACTCCCCGGGCTCGAAGCACACGATGTCCTGGATGCGCCCGACGCGCTCCTGCGCCCATCTCGCCCGGACCCGCATACCCGTGCTCATTGCGGCGGGGGAGCCGACGTCCACGGCGTGCACCAGGGACGTGTCGGCGCCGTCGAGCTTGATCAGCGCCCACGCGAAGGGCGTGCTGAGTGGCTGTCCGGCAATCGGTTCCGGCATCCACGTCCAGCTCACCACGGTCCCGGCGTCGGAAACCCCGACGAAGTCGGTGAGAGGTTCGGCGGTGTTCGGGTCGAATTCGGGCGGTGGGACGTAGACGCGTCCGTCCGAGCCGCGGGCGCCGATGACCTTGCGGTCGCGCAGCGCGGTCACGAAGGCTCCGATGGTCGGACCCACCGATCGGGTGTAGTCGAATTGAAGTTTCAGCGGGGCGCTCAACGGTTCGTTCGAGAATTTTTCGGCCACCGCGCTCTTTCCCATGCTCACAACTTCGAGTAGAACAGGTTCTAGTGTTTGTGGCAAGGGTCACTTCTGACGACGGTCGATGCGGAGGCACACGATGAAGCTCGGGTTGCAACTGGGATACTGGGGCGCACAGCCGCCGGCGAATGTCCCGGAGTTGATCGCCGCGGCAGAAGCCGAGGGATTCGACGCCGTCTTCGCCGCCGAATCGTGGGGCTCCGACGCCTTCACCCCCCTCGCCTGGTGGGGTTCGAGCACCGAACGCGTCCGTCTGGGCACGTCCGTCGTACAGATCTCCGCGCGCACACCCACCAGCACCGCCATGCACGCACTCACCCTCGACCACCTCAGCGGCGGCCGGGCGATCCTCGGGCTCGGCGTCTCCGGGCCGCAGGTCGTCGAGGGGTGGTACGGGCAGCCGTTCACGAAACCGCTCGCCCGCACCCGCGAGTACGTCTCCATCGTCCGGAAGGTGCTGACGCGGGAGGAACCCGTCACCAGCGACGGACCGCACTTCCCGCTGCCCTACACCGGGCCGGGCAGCACCGGTCTCGGGAAGCCGCTCAAGCCGATCACCCATCCGCTGCGCGCCGACATCCCCATCTGGCTCGGCGCCGAAGGTCCGAAGAACGTCGCGCTCACCGCCGAAATCGCCGACGGCTGGCTCGCCATCTACTACTCACCCCGCCTCGCCCCCATGTACAACGAATGGCTCGACGAGGGCTTCGCCCGCCCCGGCGCCCGTCGCAGCCGCGAAGACTTCGAAGTCGCGGCCACCTGTCAGGTGATCGTCACCGACGACCGCGCCGCCGCCATCGCCGGCCTCAAGCCCATCACCGCTCTGTACGTCGGCGGCATGGGCGCCCCCGAACTCAACTTCCACGCCCAGGTCTACACCCGCATGGGCTACGGCTCGCAGGTCGAGGAAATCGGGCGCCTCTTCCGCGCAGGCCGCAAGGACGAGGCCGCCGCCGTCGTCCCCGACGAGATGGTCACCGAGACCATGATCATCGGCAACGTCGACGAAGTCCGCGCCGACGTCAAACGCTGGGCCGACGCCGGCGTCACCATGCTCCTCGTCTCCTGCCGCGACGCCGACCACGTCCGCGAACTGTCCGCGGCGGTCCTCGGCTGACCCCCGATCTAGGCTGACCCCTGCAGCGGGCGAATGTACCTTTCGGCGCACCTGAGGCGTTGAACGGTCCATTCACCCGGGCGCTCCGAGCATCCGGACCTCCGGCCGGGGCCGCGACGACGCCAGTTGGTGGTGCGACCGGAGGTCGGCGATCACGCGGTCGGGGTCGTCGCGGATAGCGCTCGGTAGCGTCGGCAGCACGATGATGCCGTGGTTCTGCATCCGGGTGCGGCGCTCGACGGTCGATTTGTACGCCGCCGGTGCCAGATGCCAGTCGAGTGAGTCGATGTCCCAGGCGAACGCGACCTCGTCGATCCAGCCGTCCGGCATGGCGATGAACTGCCCGGCGGCGTCGACGATCTTGCGGTTGAAGACCATTCGGGGCAGTCCGCTGCGCAACCACAGTCGGCGGGCTTCGGCCTCGGACACCGAGTGGACGTCGACGCTCACTTCGCGCAGCACCGTCCGGGGGAGTGCTGCGCCCCGCCCGCTGCCCGAGTCCAACTCCGCGATCAGCTCGGCGACGCTCACCTCGCCTCGCTGGACCACCTCGGCGATGAGGGATCGAGTGCTGTCCAGACTGCGGCACCGTCGCGCCGCGTCCAGCAAGGCGCGCGGAAGCGGGGCGCACGGAAGACCGTTGCGCGTCACCGGCACCGGCAACCGCGTCGTACGTTCGACGAGAACGAAGCCCGTGGACTGCACGCGCCGATGCGTGGCGATCAGAACATGGGCATCCCCGGAGTACGACGTGCCGTAACCGTATTCGTGCAGCGCTGCACGCCCCGTGAGGACTGCCTTCTCGCCGCTGAGCACGATCGCGGCCACCGCACGCTGACGCGCGGTCGGTCGGCCGTTGCCGAGCATCACGACACCCGGAAGGATGCGTTGCCACGGCCCGCCCGGACGGCAGCGGGCGTCGATCGCCGAATTCGACACACCCCACTGCCTCAACTCGGCGGTGCGGATGATTCCGGACCGGCTCACTCCGTACAGGTCTTCGAGGCGATGCCCCCACTCTCCCCGTCGCATGGAGTCGATGATGACGCACCCGATGTCGGCGGCAGGTCTGGTCACGAGGCGATTTGGTGAGGCCTGTGGATAAGTAGGGGCTGTGGATAACCCTCGCACCCTGGGCGAATGTACCTCTCGGCGCCTCAGACGCGCCGAAAGGTACATTCGCCCGGGATTAGTGCACTCGGGGTCAGCGGCCCTCGAACTTCGGCGCGCGCTTTTCGGAGAAGGCGCGTGGGCCTTCCTTCGCGTCGGCGCTCTTGAAGACCTCGGTGCCGAGGGCGGCGTCGATCTGGAATGCCTCTTCCTCGTGCATGCCTTCGGTGTCGCGGATGGTCTTGAGGATCGCCTGGACGGCGAGGGGGCCGTTGGCGGAGATGAGGTCGGCGAGTTCGAGGGCCTTGTCGAGGGCCTGACCGTCGGGGACGACGTGTCCGATGAGGCCGATCTCCTTGGCCTCGGGGGCCTTGATGTGACGTCCGGTCAGCAGGATGTCGGCCGCGACGGTGTACGGAATCTGCCGGACGAGGCGCACGGCGGAGCCGCCGAGGGGGAAGAGGCCCCATTTGGCTTCGGAGACACCGAATTTGGCGCTCTCGCCGGCGACGCGGATGTCGGTGCCCTGCAGGATTTCGGTGCCGCCGGCGATGGCGGGACCCTCGACTGCGGCGATGAGGGGCTTCGTGAGACGCCGTCCCTTGAGCAGCGCCTCGATTTTCGACAGGTCCCAGCCCGACGAATTCTTCCCCTCGCTCCGCTCGCCCGCGCCGGAGAACGAGTCGCCGGGGTGCTGCGACACCATGGCCTTGAGGTCGGCGCCCGCGCAGAATGCGCCACCCGCGCCGGTGAGGATGGCGACCCGGATGTCCGGGTCGGAGTCGACCTGATCCCACGCGTCCCGCATGATCGCCATCATTTCGCCGGACAGCGCGTTCTTCGCCTCGGGACGGTTCATCGTCACGATCAGGACGTGCCCGCGCTTCTCCACGAGGCAGTGCGGCGACTGTGCCGAAATGTCGGATTTCTCGGTCGTTGTAGAGGACACTGAAGTCTCCCGAAGGGTGTGTGAGCTGGCTCTCAAATTGGGTCTTGCCAGAAACGGTAACACGTTCTACTTTGTTGACGTGGCCCTTAATATCGCAGACCTCGTAGAGCACGCAATCGACCTCGTTCCGGACCGTGTCGCGTTGGTGTCCGACGACCGGGAAGTGACGTACGCGCAGATGGAGGAGAGGGCCAATCGCCTCGGACACTACCTGCGCGAACAGGGTGTTCAGCCCGGCGACAAGGTGGGTATCTACTGCCGGAACACCATCGAGGCCATCGAGGCCATGGTGGCGGTCTTCAAGATCCGTGCCGTGATGGTGAACGTCAACTACCGGTACATCGAGAACGAGTTGCAATACATCTTCGATAATTCGGACATGGTTGCGCTCGTTCACGAGCGCCGCTACTCCGACAAGGTGGCGAACGTGCTCCCCGAGACGCCGCTCCTGAATACCACCGTCGTGGTCGAGGACGGCAGCGATCTCGACTACGAGGGCATCGAATACGAGGCCGCACTGGCGCAGGGTTCACCCGACCGCGACTTCGGCGAGCGCACTGGCGACGACCTGTACATGCTCTACACCGGTGGCACCACCGGAAAACCCAAGGGCGTCATGTGGCGTCACGAGGACGTCTGGCGGGTGCTCGGCGGTGGCATCAACTTCATGACCGGTGAATACGTCGAGGACGAGTGGGACCTCGCGAAGCTGGGCGCCGAGAGCCCCGGCATGACCCGCTTCCCTATCCCGCCGATGATCCACGGCGGCAGTCAGTGGGCGGTGTTCCAGAGTCTGTTCGGCGGCGGAAAGTGCGTGATGCACCCCGAATTCGACGGCCACGACGTGTGGCGGATCGTCGATCAGCACAAGGTCAACCTCATCTTCATCACCGGCGACGCGATGGCGCGCCCGATGCTCGACGCACTGGTGGAGGGCAACGAGGCGAGCGGCGAACCCTACGACCTGTCGTCGCTGTTCCTGATGGCGAGTTCGGCGGCGCTGTTCTCGCCCAGCATCAAGGAGAAGTACCTCGAGCTGCTGCCCAACCGGATGATCACCGACTCCATCGGTTCGTCCGAGACGGGTTTCGGTGGCCTCAGTGTGGTCGCGAAGGGCGACTCGCACGGCGGCGGCCCGACGGTGAAGATCGACGCGTCCACCTCCGTCCTCGGCGAGGACGGCAACCCGGTCGAACCCGGCTCCGGGGTGGTCGGCATCCTGGCGCGCAGGGGGCACATCCCGATCGGCTATTACAAGGACGAAGAGAAGACCAAGGCCACGTTCAAGGAGATCAACGGCATCCGATACTCCATCCCCGGCGATTTCGCGCAGGTGGAGGCGGACGGCACGGTGACGATGCTCGGCCGCGGCTCGGTGTCCATCAACAGCGGCGGCGAGAAGATCTTCCCCGAGGAGGTCGAGGGCGCACTCAAGTCGCATCCCGACGTCTTCGACGCCCTCGTGGTCGGCATTCCCGACGAACGCTTCGGCCAGCGTGTCGCCGCCGTCATCCAGACCCGGGGTGGGGCGCGTCCGGGCCTGCACGAGATCGCCGACGCGGCACGCAAGGAGATTGCGGGATACAAGGTTCCGCGCAGCCTCTGGTTCGTCGACGAGATCAAGCGCTCGCCGGCTGGTAAGCCCGACTACCGCTGGGCCAAGGAACAGACCGAGACCCGTCCGGCCGACGACCACAACGGCAACGGTTCGCCCGAAAGCAAAGGCGCGTAAATGCACACGAGTTTGAGCGAGAAGTTCGGCATCGAGTACCCGGTCTTCGGGTTCACTCCCTCGGAGCACGTGGCCGCGGCGATCTCCCGGGCAGGCGGTCTGGGTGTGCTCGGCTGCGTCCGGTTCAACGACCCCGGGGAGCTCGAGGCCGTCCTGTCGTGGATGGACGAGAACACCGACGGAAAGCCGTACGGCGTCGACATCGTGATGCCCGCGAAGGTTCCCACCGAGGGCACGTCGGTGGACCTCGAGTCGCTGATCCCCGCGGAACATCGCGCGTTCGTCGACCGGACCCTGGCGGAGCTGGGGGTGCCGCCACTGGATTCGGGTGCCGAACACGCGACCGGTGTGCTCGGCTGGCTGCACTCGGTGGCGCGCTCACACGTGGACGTTGCCCTGAACCATCGAATTGCGTTGATCGCCAACGCCCTTGGTTCGCCCCCCAAGGATGTCATCGACCAGGCGCACGAGAAAGGTGTTCCGGTTGCCGCGCTGGCCGGCGCCGTCGAGCACGCGCGCAGACACGTCGCGAACGGTGTCGACATCGTCATCGCGCAGGGGTACGAGGCCGGTGGGCACACCGGTGAGATCGCGTCGATGGTGCTGGTTCCCGAGATCGTCGATGCCATCGGTGATTCCGTCGCGGTCCTCGCGGCCGGTGGGATCGGTAGTGGACGTCAGGTCGCCGCTGCGCTGTCACTGGGTGCGGCGGGGGTGTGGATGGGGTCGTACTGGCTCACCACCTCCGAGTACAAACTCGGCGGCGCCTCGTCCGAGGGTCCGTCCGCGATCCAGCGCGCCCTGCTCGGTGCGACGTCAGCCGACACGGTGCGGTCCCGGATCTATTCGGGTAAGCCCGCGCGACTGCTCAAGACCAAGTGGACCGACGCCTGGTCGAAGCCGGACGCGCCGGCGCCGCTGCCGATGCCGCTGCAGAATCTGCTGGTCAGCGAGGCGCATCAGCGGATCGCCGCCTCCGAGAATCCGGACGTCGTCGCGATGCCGGTGGGCCAGATCGTCGGCCGGATGAACGAGATCCGTCCGGTGGCCGAGGTGATGGACGAACTCGTCAAGGGCTTCGACTCGGCGGTGTCCCGCCTCGACAGCTTCCGGTAGCCCAGGTGAGTGGCAAAGCGTGCGCCAGCACACTTTGCCACTCACATGGGGGAGTAGCCGGTACTGTCGCGGACCCACACCGGATCGGTACAGTTCGCCGCCTCGGCGCTCAGTACCCGGGTGAGGACCTTGAACGTGGCGGTCCGCGGGAAGTCGGCGCACACCCGGATCAGGCTGGGGCGCTGCTTCGGCCCCAGATCGGATTGCGCGTCGAGGAATTGGGTGAACGCGACGGGATCGAAGTCGCGAGTCGGGACGACGGCCGCCATCACACGGTCCCCGACCTCGACGTCGGGCACCGCATACACCGACACCTGCGCGAACCCGTCGTAACGCAGCAGGATGCGTTCGATGGGCGCCGAACCGATGTTCTCGCCGTCCACGCGCAACCATCCGGAACTGCGTCCCGCGAAGTACACGAAGCCGGCCGCGTCCCGGTAGGCGAGGTCGCCGCTCCAGTACTTGCCGTCGCGGATCCGTTCGGCGTCGGCCTCGGGGTTGTTGTAGTAGCCCGCGAAGGCCCCCGCCCCTGCCAGGTTGACGAGTTCACCGGTCGCGGCCTCGGCGTTGACCACCCGGCCGGCGGAATCGAACACGGCGGGCGGACAGGCGTTTCCGGTCTCGGGATCGAGGATGGCTATCCCTTCGGGGAGCTTGCCCAGCGAACCGGGGGGAGCCCCGGGTGTTGCGGAGATGGCGACACCGCCCTCGGTGGAGCCGAATCCGTCGACGACAGCGGTGCCGAAGCGCCGGGAGAACGCCGCGACCGCGGGCGCGGACCCCTCGTTGCCGTACATCACCCGCAGCGTGTTGTCGGCGTCGTCGGGCATCTCGGGGGTAGCCAGTACATACGACAGCGGCTTTCCGACGTAGTTGGCATACGTGACGCCGTACTTCCGCACATCGGACAGGAAGTTCGATGCGGAGAACTTGCGCCGCAGTGCGATCGAGCTGTGTCCCGCGAGCGCCACGGACCACGCCGCCATCATGGCGTTGGAATGGAACATGGGCATCGACATGTACACGACGTCGTCCGGGGTCAGTCCGAAGCGTTCGGCGAGCATGATGCCGGGGCCGGTGATCTTCGCGTGGGTGCAGCGCACCGCCTTCGGATCGCCGCTCGTGCCTGACGTGAAGATGAGCATGAACAGGTCTTCGGCCGCGGCGGCCCTCGGCGTGAATTCGGGCCGCGCCTCGGCGAGCAGGGCGGACCATGCCGGCGAATCCACGTCGACGACGGGGACACAAGGGTCGAGACCGTCCAGCAGCGCGGACCGCCCGGATTCGGTAAAGACCACCTGGCAGTCGGCCAGCGCGATGTCGCGGGCAAGCGCTTCTCCGCGTCGAGTGGTGTTGAGCCCCACGAGCACGGCGCCGGACAGCGCCGCCGCCCCGGCGAGGAGCGAGAACTCGGGGACGTTGTCCATCAGGACACCGAAATGCCGGGGCCGCTGTGCATCGAGCAGGTCCTCGAGGATCGCGGCGCGCCGCAGGCTCGCCTGCACGTGTTCGGACCACGACAGGAACCGGTCCTCGAAGTACAGGCCCTGGGCGTCGGACTTCGAGACGCCCAGGAGCAGGTCCGATACCGTGCGGGCGAGCGTGGCGGTCATGCCGGGACGGTGGCCAGTTCGGCGCCGAGGATCCGCAACTGCTGGGTGGCCGAACCGAGCCGGAACTCGAGTGCCTTGGCGGCGAGGAAGTACCGGTGCACGGGGTGGTCCTCGTCGAGTCCGACGCCGCCGTGGACGTGGACGAGGGTGTGGGCCACCCGGTGTCCGGCGTCGGACGCCCAGAAGTTGGCGGTCTGGATGTCGCCTTCACTGGGTAGGCCCTCACTGAGCCGCCACGCCGCCTGCCACAGCGTGAGCCGGACGCCCTTCACGTCGATGTAGCCGTCGGCGAGTCGCTGGGCCACGGCCTGGAAACTGCCGATGGGCCGCCCGAACTGCACCCGCTCGCGGGCGTAAGCCGCCGTGAGTTTCAGGGCTTCGTCGAGGACGCCGTACTGGTATGCGCAGGCTCCGAGCGAGCCGCGCTCGACGAGCCAGTCCACGATCTCGCCGCCCTGGTCGACGGCGCCGAGCACGCGGTCGTCGGTCAGCGACACTCCGTGGAGGGTCACCTCACCGGTACTGGCCAGGTCGACGGTCTGCTGGCGGGTGACGGTAACTCCGGCGTCGTCGGGACGGACGAGGAAGACGGCCACACCGTCCGGGGTGGTCGCCGGGACCAGGAAGAGGTCGGCGGACGGTGCCGCGTCGACCACGATCTTGGTGCCGTCGAGTGTCCACCCGCCCGCGCCGGGTTCGGCACGCGTGACGGGCGCACCCGGATTGTCATTGAGTTCCTCGTCGAGGGCGACGGTGAGGATCTTCTCTCCACTCGCGGCCGGAGTGCCCCAGTCGGAACGCTGCTGTTCGGTCCCGTATTTCGCGATCGCGCCTGCCGCCATCACGATCGACGACAGATAGGGCACCGGCGCGACGGCGCGCCCCAGTTCGACGAGGATGCTGCACTGCTCGAGGACGCCGAAACCGTCGCCGCCCACCGACTCCGGCAGCGCGGCGCTCAGCACGCCGGACGACGCGAGGGCGGACCAGAGCCGGCGATCGAGGCGGTCCTCCGCGTTGTCGAGTTCGCGCAGCCGGTCGTTGGTGACGAGGTCCGAGACGATTCCTCGGGTGAGGCCGGCCAGGTCGTGCTGGGCCTCGGTGGGGGTGAAGTCCATTGTCGTGGTCCTAACGCTTCGCTGGGGGCAGGCCGAGGGCGGTCATGGCGATGATGTCGCGCTGCACCTCGTTGGTTCCGCCGCCGAACGTGAGGATCAGGGACGACCGGTGCATCCGTTCGAGTCGCCCGCGCAGCAGGACACCGGGGGAGTTCTGCCGCAGCGTGGCCGAAGGGCCGAGGATCTCCATCAGCAGCCGGTACGCCTCCGTGGCGAACTCCGTGCCGTAGACCTTGTTGGCCGACGCCGATTCCGGGCCCGGCGCGTGGTCGGTAGAGGAGGCGATCTCCCAGTTCATCAACTTGAGGTACTCGGCCTTGGCGTGGACCCGGGCCAGATTGATCTGCACCCATTCCTGGTCGATGACCCGGCGGCCGTCCGGCAACTTGGTGTTCTGCGCCCATTCGCGCACTTCACGCTGGGCGGTGAGGACCGGCCCGGCGGAGGTCAGGGCGACGCGCTCGTGGTTGAGCTGATTGGTGATCAGTGCCCACCCGCCGTGTTCCGGGCCGACCAGCGCGGACGACGGTACCCGGACGTCCTGGTAATAGGTGGCGCTCGTGTCCGGACCCGCCATCGTGTGGACCGGCGTGTACGAGAAGCCTTCGGCGGTGGTCGGGACGATCAGCATGCTGATGCCCTTGTGCTTCTTGGCTTCGGGATCGGTGCGGCACGCCAGCCACACGTAGTCGGCGTACGCGATCAGGCTCGTCCACATCTTCTGGCCGTTGATGACGTAGTCGTCGCCGTCCTTGACGGCGGTGGTGCGGAGGCTGGCGAGGTCGGTGCCCGCTTCGGGCTCGGAGTAGCCGATCGAGAAGTGCAGTTCGCCTGCCGAGATCTTGGGCAGGAAGAACGACTTCTGCTCGGGGGTGCCGAAGTGCATGATCGTGGGCGCCACCGAGTTGATGGTGAGGAAGGGGACCGGGGCGCCGGCGATGGCGGCCTCGTCCGTGAAGATCAGCTGTTCCATGGCCGACCGTTCCTGGCCGCCGTACTCCTTTGGCCACCCGAGCGTCAGCCAGCCATCCTTGCCCATCTGGGCGACGACGTCGCGGTAGACGTTGCCCTCGCCGTACTCGCCGGTGGTGGCGGCCAGTGCCTCTCGACGCTCCGGCGTCATCAGCTTCGCGAAGTACGCGCGCAGCTCTTCCCGCAGCTGCTGCTGCTGCGGTGTGTAGGTGATGTGCATCGAAATACCTCTCCAGTCCGAGAGCGGAATCAGCTGAAATCTGGCACAGGTTCCAGTCTCTGCGGTGCATTCGCGGAGTCGGCCCCGGCCGGCCCCGAAGCGTGCCCGGTAGGCGTGCTCGCAGTCGTGGAACGAATCATTGCACACGACTGGAACAGGTTCTAGTGTTATCGCAGGAACGGAGTGCGCCACAGCTCGGCGGCACCCGGATCCGCGAGTGACGAGACGAGGAGAAGTGAGGGTTGCCATGGAGGTCAGAGTCGATTTCGACCGTTGTGAGGCCAATGGTGTGTGCGTGGGGATCGCACCCGACATCTTCGAGCTCGACGACGACGATCAGCTGCACATTTCGAGTGCCGTTCCTCCCGCTGACCGGGAGGACGACGTGCGTACGGCGATCGCCCAGTGCCCGAGGGCCGCGCTCACCGAGCATCCCTGAGGATTGTTGCCCGGAATGAGAACACGTTCTACAGTGACGTCGACCTACCGCCGTGTCGTGGTTCGCGACCTCCGGCGAGTGCACAGAACCAGGAGAGCGTGTTCATGAATGCTGTGGCTGACCGCGATGTGAACGTGGACGGCAAGGTCGCCGTCGTGACCGGCGCCGGATCCGGTCTCGGAAAGTTCGAGGCGATCGCACTGGCCCGCGCGGGCGCGTCCGTCGTGGTCAACGACCTGGTCGCGAACGACGCCGTGGAGGCAACTCTCGAGGAGATCAGGGGCCTTGGCGCGAAGGTCGAGTTCGTGGCGGGCGACATCGGGGAACGGGCCACCGCCGACGCGATCATGGAGGCTGCGCAGAGCCGGCTCGGCAGCCTCGACATCCTGGTGAACAACGCGGGCATCACACGGGATCGCATGCTGTTCAACATGTCCGACGAAGACTGGGACCTCGTGCTGAAGGTTCATCTGCGCGGCCACTTCCTGCTGTGCCGCGCCGCCGCGTCGTATTGGCGGGGGAAGTCGAAGGAGGCCGGGGCGCCGGTGTACGGGCGCATCGTCAACACGTCCTCGGAGGCGGGACTGCTCGGCCCCGAGGGGCAGGCGAACTACGGCGCCGCCAAGGCGGGCATCACGGCGCTCACGCTGTCGGCGGCCCGTGGGCTGTCCCGGTACGGCGTCCGGGCCAACGCGATCTGCCCTCGGGCCCGCACGTCGATGACGGAGAACGTCTTCGGCGAGGCACCGGACGAGGGGGTCGACCCGTTGTCGCCCGAGCACGTGGCCGCGCTGGTCGCGTACCTCGCATCGCCCGCCGCCGACTCCGTGAACGGCCAGGTCTTCGTCGTCTACGGCCCGATGGTGGCGCTGATGGCGGCACCCGTCGTGGAGCGGCGCTTCGACGCCGCGGACGGTGGGTGGACGCCCGGTGCGCTCGCGGCGGAGCTCGGGAACTACTTCGCGGATCGGGATCCTGCCGCTATGTTCTCGGCCGCCGCGGCGCTACGCGAACTGGGCTGATCTGCGTCTCCGGGGCCGAAGAACCGACACGAAGGTGGTTTCCGTATCGTTTCCGCAGGTAATGCCCCCGCGATGGGCGATACTGAAGGCAACTGAAGAGCGGCGGAGCGGGTGCCGGGTGACCGTGGTGGGGTGTTCGAGAGGTGTGCCGGATATGACTAGATCGTGTTCTAGTTCTGCCGTCGTCGACCAGTTCGATCGAGCCTGCCCGTCCGGCCTGGGGGCTCCCGAGGCCGGCCTCCGTGTGCGGTCGCCGAGAACCGGGGTCGACGACGATCCCGGCGTTCGTCGGCAGTTGGTAAATTTCGCTCAAAGTTCTTGTGCTATAACATCTTAGGTCCACGACTCGGTACTCCCGCTCGGCGTGAATCGACGGGTCCGATCGGACGGAGACACGCCCGGCATTTCGGTCGAATTCGGCCCTCGGGTCGTACTGGATGTGGGACGATTCATGCTGATGAGCGACCACCTTTGACAGGTGAACACGTTCTAGTTAATATGACCTGAGTCACAGACCGTTGGGGGGCTGGGCTCGAACTGACAGTCGGTGCTGGGCGAGATCATGGACGAGGAGGACGGATGGTAGACCTCCTCGAGGTGCCGTTGCGTGCGGTCGGCGGGTTCTTCACGATGTCGGGCGAAACGTTGAGGGCAGTCTTTTCGAGGCCCTTCCAACGTCGCGAGTTCGTCGACCAGGCGTGGTTCGTCGCCCGGGTCTCGATGGTGCCCACCGTGCTGGTGGCCATCCCGTTCACGGTGCTGGTGAGCTTCACGATCAACATCCTCCTCCGTGAGATCGGCGCGGCCGACCTCAGTGGCGCCGGCGCCGCTCTCGGCACCGTGACCCAGGTCGGCCCCATCGTCACCGTGCTCATCGTGGCGGGTGCAGGCGCCACCGCCATCTGCGCGGATCTCTCCGCCCGCACCATCCGCGAGGAGATCGACGCGATGCGGGTGCTGGGTATCAATCCGATCCACCGCCTGGTCGTGCCCCGTGTGCTGGCCTCGACCGTCGTGGCGCTCCTGCTCAACGGGCTGGTCTGCACCATCGGCATCCTCGGCGGCTTCGTCTTCTCGGTCTACATCCAGGACGTCAACCCGGGTGCGTTCGTCAACGGCATCACCCTGCTCACCGGATTCGGGGAGCTCGTGATCTCGGAAGTCAAAGCCGGTCTGTTCGGCATGATCGCCGGCCTCGTCGCCGCCTACCTCGGCCTGAACGTCAGGGGTGGCGCGAAGAGCGTGGGTGACGCCGTCAACCAGACCGTCGTGTTCTCGTTCATGGCCCTGTTCGTGGTCAACGTTCTCGTCACCGCCGTCGGCATCAAGCTGACGGCAGGGTGATCGACATGGTGGTGGAGTAGATGGCACTAGCGGCGGCCGGGCGCTTTCCCCGAACTCGCAAACGATTCGCGTCGGCGTCCCGCTCGATCGACCGGCTCGGTGAGCAGGCGCTGTTCTTCGCGCGTGCCATCGGATGGGCGCCCCGCGCCCTGATGCACTACCCGAAGGAGACGCTGCGGCTCATCGCCGAGATCAGCATGGGCACCGGTGCGCTCGCGGTGATCGGCGGAACGGTCGTCATCGTCGGCTTCCTGACCCTGTTCACGGGTGGCACCATCGCCGTGCAGGGGTACAGCTCGCTCGGCAACATCGGCGTCGAGGCCCTCACCGGCTTCTTCGCGGCCTTCATCAACGTGCGTATCGCGGCGCCGGTCATCGCGGGCATCGGGCTGGCGGCCACCATCGGCGCCGGCTCCACCGCCCAGCTCGGCGCCATGCGCGTCTCGGAGGAGATCGACGCGCTCGAGACGATGGCGATCCCCTCGATCCCGTACCTGGTCAGCACACGCGTGATGGCGGGCATGATCGCCATCATCCCGCTGTACGCCCTGGCGGTGATCGCGTCCTTCATGGCGAGCCGGTTCGCAACGGTCGTGCTGTACGACCAGTCGTCCGGCGTGTACGACCACTACTTCTCGACGTTCCTGATACCCACGGACATCCTGTGGTCGTTCGCCCAGGCCATCGTCATGGCGGTCGCGATCATGCTCATCCACACCTACTACGGTTTCAACGCCTCGGGCGGTCCGGTCGGCGTCGGTGTGGCCGTCGGCAACGCGGTGCGCTCCTCGCTGATCGCCGTCGTCACCGTCACCCTGCTCATCTCGCTCGCCATCTACGGCGGGTCCGGCAACTTCAACCTTTCGGGATAGGAGTGCCGGTAGATGACTGATTCGGGTGGGAAGAAGAAGCTCGCGGCACTCGTTCTCGTCGTGAGTCTTCTCGCGATCATCGGTGTGTCACTGGCCATGTTCAACGGAACCTTCAGCGAGACCACGCCCGTTACCGTCACGTCGGATCGCTCCGGGCTGGTGATGGAACCCGACGCCAAGGTCAAGCTCCTCGGCGTCGAGGTCGGCCGCGTCGGCTCCATCGAACACGTGACGGACGGCGCCGAGCTGAAACTGGCGATGTACCCCGACATGATGTCGCTGATTCCCTCCAACGCCACCGTGGAGATCAAGTCCACCACCGTGTTCGGCGCCAAGTACGTCAACTTCGTGATGCCGGACAACCCGTCGTCCACCCCTCTTCAGGCGGGGGACGTCATCGCGTCCGACAACGTCACCGTCGAGTTCAACACGGTCTTCCAGCACCTGTCCGACGTCCTGACCCAGGTGCAGCCGGAGAAGCTCAATGCCACGCTCGGTGCCATCGCCTCGGCGCTGCGGGGGCGCGGCGACGAACTCGGCGCCCTGCTCGAGCAGAGCGACAGCTATCTGGCGAAGATGAATCCGAGTCTGCCGCAGCTGCAGGAGGATCTGGCGAAGGCCGCGCAGGTCACCGACGTGTACGCCGACACCGCACCGGATCTGCTGCGGGTGCTCGACAACGCGACGGCCACCAGCGGCACCGTCGTCGACGAACAGGACAACCTGGATGCCGTGCTGCTCAACGTCACCGGGCTGGCCGACACGGCGAACACCGTACTGACCGAGAACGAGCAGAACCTGGACTCCGCTCTCGACCTGTTGCTCCCGACGACGGATCTGCTGGCCGAGTACTCGCCCGAGATCTCCTGCTTCATCGTCGGCCTGAACAATGTGATCCCCCTCGCCGAACAGCTCATCGGCGGCAATCAGCCGGGTATCGCATTGAGCGCCAGCTTCATGTACGGGCAGGAGCCGTACACCTATCCGAAGGACCTGCCGAAAGTGAACGCGACAGGTGGGCCGAACTGCCACGGCCTTCCCAACCCCGATCTCAGCAAGCATGCGAACTTCGTCGTGGCCGACACCGGAACGGTGCCGTTCGTGCCGTCGACGGAAGTCCAGGTGCACCTGCCCAAGGTGTTCCAGCTGCTGTTCGCGGGTGTGTACCCCGGGCAGGGTGGGCAGTGACTGTGCGAGCGACCACGGTCAAACTGCTGATCTTCGCGACGGTGATGTCGGTGATCTTCGCCGGACTCGCCCTGGTGTTCAGCCAGTACCGGTTCAGCAGCTCCGACGGCTACCACGCCACGTTCACCGACGTGTCCGGGCTCAAGCCCGGCGACAAGGTGCGCATCGCCGGCGTTCCCGTCGGCGCCGTCGAGAAGGTGAGCATCGACGACGACAACCTCGCCGACGTCGACTTCACCGTCGACACCAAACACTCGCTGTTCGACGGGACCAAGGCCACGGTGCGGTACGAGAACCTCGTCGGCGACCGGTACATGGAACTTCTCGAAGGCGCCGGATCGGTGGAACCCCTGCCGGACGGTGGATCCATTCCCGTCGAGAACACCTCTCCCGCACTCGATCTCGACCTTCTGCTGGGTGGGTTCAAACCGCTGCTGCGGGCACTGGACCCGCAGCAGGTCAACGACCTGTCCCAGGCCCTCGTCCAGGTGTTCCAGGGGCAGGGCGGAACGCTCGTCTCGCTCCTCGGCAGCACGAGTTCGTTCACGAACACCCTGGCCGACCGGGACCAGTTGATCGGCGAGGTGATCACGAACCTCAACCAGGTTCTCGGGACCATCAACGACCGCGGCGACCAGTTCCGGTCGACGCTCGACCAGTTGCAGCAGCTGGTCAGCGGGCTCTCCCAGGACCGCGATCAGATCGGTGACGCCATTCCCCGCATCGCGGGGGCGACGGGCGATCTCGCGAATCTGCTCGAAGGTGCGCGGCCACCGTTGCAGAGTACGATCGCCGAGGCCAACCGCACTGCAACCCAGCTCCAGGCGGGGGAGGACGACCTCGACTGGGTGTTCCAGAATCTGCCCGACGCCTACCGGAGGCTCATCCGCATCGGCACGTACGGCAGCTTCTTCCAGATGTACGTCTGCACGGTCAAGTTCAAGTTCTCCGGCCCGGACGGATCGGATCTGCTCCTCAACATGCCGGGCGGTCAGACGGCAGGGAGGTGTGCACCGTAGCCATGAAGCGCGAACGTAATCCCGTGCAGGTGGGAATCATCGGCGTCGCCATCGCGAGCATGATCGTGATCGCGACCCTGCAATACGATCAGCTGCAATTCCTTTCGGGCGGAACGCAGTACTCCGCCTACTTCGAGGACGCGGGCGGTTTGATGACCGGCGACACGGTGACCCTCGCCGGCGTCGACGTCGGGAAGGTCGCCGAGGTCGAACTCGACGAGCAGCACGTGCTCGTCACGTTCACGATCCAGGACGGCATCGCCCTGGGCGATGCCACCGAAGCGAACATCAAGACCAACACCGTTCTCGGGCGCAAGTCGCTGGCCGTCACCCCGCTCGGGCACGACACGATGCAGGTGGGGTCGACGATTCCGTTGGAGCGCACCAACTCTCCGTACTCTCTCAACGACGCGCTCGGCGATCTGTCGACCACCGTGTCCGAACTCGACACCGACGAGGTCAACAACGCGTTGAACGCGATGTCCGGCGCTCTCGAGAACACACCGCCCGAGTTGCGCACCGCGCTGGACGGCCTGACCCGGTTGTCGGAGAGCATCAATTCGCGGGACGAGACGCTGAGACAGCTGCTTTCGCGTGCCGAGAACGTGACCGGAATCCTCGCCGAGCGCAGCGGGCAGATCAACTCGCTGATCGTCGACGGGAACCAGCTGTTCGGCGAGCTCGACCGCCGCCGCACGGCGATCAGCCAGCTGATCGTGAACATCTCCGCGGTGTCCCGGCAGCTCACGGGACTGGTCCAGGACAACGAGGAGCAGATGAAACCGACGCTCGACAAGCTGAACTCGGTGGTCGACATCCTGCAGCGGAACAAGGACAACATCTCGCAGGCACTCGACGGCCTCGCGCCGTACGCCACTCAGCTCGGCGAGTCGGTCGGTAGCGGCCCGTTCTTCATGGCGTACGTCTACAACATCGGCATCGGCAACCTGTTCCAGGGGCTCAGCGACGCGGTGACCTGGCCGGAGCATCTCCCCAACGACCTCCAGGCCTACCTGCAGACAGGTCCGTCCATCGAGCTGAGGGAACCGCCGCGATGACGACGAACCCGGAAATCACCAACACGCGGAAGAAGTGGCTGATCCGCGGCGGCGTCGCCGCGGTCGTGGTGGTGCTGATCGTCGGCGCCGCAGTGATGTTCGTGCCCAAACTCTTCCAGAACACGATCACCGCCTACTTCCCGGCGACCACCGGGCTGTATTCGGGCGACGACGTCCGCGTCCTCGGTGTGAAGGTGGGGACGATCGATTCGATCGAACCCGGCGCCGACTTCGCGCGGGTCACGATGAACGTGCAGAAGAGCGTCGAGATTCCGGCCGACGCGAAGGCCGTCATCGTCGCACCCAGCCTGGTGTCGGGACGGTTCGTCCAGCTGACACCCGTGTACGCGGGTGGGCCGACGATGGGCGACGGCGAGAGCATCCCCGTGGAGCGCACCGCCGTCCCCGTGGAGTGGGACGAGATCAAGACCGAGCTGAACAAGCTGTCGGAGGCGCTCGGACCGCAGGGCGCCGACCCGCAAGGCTCGCTCGGCACGTTCATCGACACCGCCGCCGACAACCTCGACGGCAACGGAGAGTCGTTGCGGAACACGCTGCGGGAACTGTCGGAGACCATGCGGACCCTGTCCGACGGCCGGACCGACCTGTTCTCCACCATCCGCAACCTGCAGACGTTCGTGGCGGCACTGTCGTCGAGCAACGAGCAGATCGTCCAGTTCGAGGGCCGGCTCGCGTCGGTGTCGAACATGCTCGCCACCAACTCCGACGAACTCGGAACCGCGCTGAACGATCTCGACCTCGCCCTCGGCGACGTCAACCGGTTCGTCGTGGAGAACCGGGCAAGTCTCAGCGAACAGGTCGGCCGCCTGGCCGACGCCACCCAGGTGCTCGCCGACAAGAGGCCGCAGATCGAGCAGGTGCTCCACGTCGCGCCCACGGCGCTGGCCAACTTCAGCAACATCTACAAGCCGGCGCAGGGTTCACTGGTCGGTGCGGTCGCGATGGCGAACTTCGGGAACCCCGTGAACTTCATGTGCGGTGCCATCCAGAGCCTGCAGGCCAACGAGGCGAACCGGAGCGCGGATCTGTGCACCCAGTACCTGTCGCCGGTCCTGAACTCGCTGACGGCGAACTACCTGCCCATACTCACCAACCCGACGACGGGTGTGAACGCATTCCCCGACCAGATCGAA
Organism: Rhodococcus sp. NPDC127593; assembly: GCF_042671975.1. Taxonomy (NCBI): domain Bacteria; kingdom Bacillati; phylum Actinomycetota; class Actinomycetes; order Mycobacteriales; family Nocardiaceae; genus Rhodococcus; species Rhodococcus sp. NPDC127593. The sequence continues at coordinate 143,990 of NZ_JBHXWI010000004.1, forward strand.
TTCACCCCGCCGAGTCTCGAGGCGTCCGTACCCCCGCGGTCCGCGCCGCCGATGACCGGGACCCTCGCCGGGATGCCGACCGTCGCCGTGCCCAAGGACCTGAACGATCTGCTGCAGCCGGGAGGTGGGCGATGACGAAGCACACACGGGTGCGTCGCGGCGCCGTCGCGGCCGTGGCGATCACGTTGTCCCTCACCCTGACCGGGTGCGAGTGGGAAGGGCTGAACTCGCTTCCCCTACCGGGCACCGAGGGGCAGGGCGACGACGCCTACACGGTCGAGATCCAGATGCCCAATGTCACGACGCTGTCGCAGAACTCGCCGGTCCGCGTGAACGACGTTACGGTGGGTTCGGTGACCGGCATCGACGTGCAGGACTGGCACGCACTGGTCACCGTCTCGATCAACGGCGACGTCCAACTGCCTGCCAACGCGACCGCCAAGATCGGCCAGACCAGCCTCCTCGGCTCGCAGCACCTCGAACTGGCTCCGCCGACCGACACCGAGCCCGAGGGCAGGCTCGAGGACGGCGACGTCATCCCCACCGAGCGGGCGGGCGCCTACCCGACCACCGAGCAGACGTTGTCGTCACTGTCGGTGGTACTCAACGGTGGCGGCATCGCCCAGATCCACGACATCACCCAGGAACTCAACGCCGCACTGGGTGGCCGGGAGGACTCCATCCGGGACCTTCTCCCGCAGCTCGACCAGCTCGTCACGAGCCTGGATCAGCAGCGCGGAGACATCATCGGCGCGATGGAGGGACTCGACCGGTTGTCGGGCACCATCAATGAGCAGAAGGCCACCCTGGACGCGGCGCTGGACGGCATCCCGCCGGCGCTGGAAGTGCTCGTCACCCAACGGCAGAACCTCACCACCGCGCTGGTCGAGGTGGGCAAGCTCAGCGACACCGCTTCCCGTCTCGTGGAGAGCAGCGGCGAGGAACTGAAAGCGAACCTGGCGAACCTCACACCGGTGCTGCGTGAGCTCGCCAACTCGGGTAGCGCGCTGACCGAGGTGCTGACTCTGATGCTCACGTACCCCTTCCCGATGAAGACGATGGACAAGGCGATTCAGGGTGATTACGCGAACCTCATGATGACGATCGACATGACCAACGAGCGCGTCGACAGCAACTTCCTGACCGGAACAGGCCTCGGCGGATCGCTCGGCGGCGTCGAGGGCGCCGTGGGGTCGCTCGCCGGGGTGGCCGGGCAGTCGGGCGATCCGCTGCAAGCACCCCTGCAGCCGGCTCCGAAGCCGGTACCCGCACCGCCGGTGATTCCGGGGCTTCCGCAGATACCCGGACTGCCGCAGATACCGGGCCTTCCGCCGCAACTGGGAGGGGCGCCGACACCATGAGAATGACGAGATTCGTTCGCATTCAGCTGATCATCTTCTCGATTCTCACCGTCATCGGGCTCGTGGTGATGTCGATCCAGTACGTGAAGGTGCCGGTGCTGTTCGGCGTCGGGCGCTACGAGGTCAGTGTCCGGTTGCCGTCCACCGGTGGGCTCTACTCCCACGCCAACGTCGCCTACCGCGGCACCAACATCGGTGTCGTCGAGAACGTCACGCTCACCGGCGACGGTGTGGAAGCGAAGATGTCGCTCGACAGCGACTACAAGATACCGGCCGACGTCGACGCGGCAGTCAAGAGCGTGTCGGCGGTCGGCGAGCAGTACGTCGATCTGATTCCCCGGGACGGCGCCGCCGAGGCCGACGGACCGTACCTCGCGAACGGCGACGTGATCCCGTTGGATCGGGCCACCATTCCGCAGGACGTCGGCGAGATGCTCGACCAGGCCGACGAACTGCTCGCCAGCATTTCGGACACCAGGCTGCAGACGGTGATCGACGAGGCGTTCACGGCGTTCAACGGATCCGGGCCCGACCTGCAGCGGCTCATCGACTCGGCCCGGTTGTTCGTCGAGGAGGCCGACGCGAACAGCGACGCGACGAAGGCCCTGATCGACCAGGTCGGCCCACTACTCGACACCCAGACGGTCAGCAGCGACGCCATCCGGTCGTGGACCCAGGACCTGGTGACGTTCACCGACCAGTTGCGGGCGAGCGACCCGAGCCTGCGGTCGGTGCTGGAGAAGGGCCCAGGGACGGCACAGGAGGCCACCCAGCTGTTCCAGGACCTGCAGCCGACGTTGCCGATCCTGCTGCGGAATCTGGTGAGCGTCGGCCAGGTCGGGGTGATCTACAACAAGAGCATCGAGCAGGTTCTGGTCATCTACCCGCCCCTCACCGCGGCGCTCGTGACGGCGGCGACGGGCGGGCCGGTGGAGGACGGCGCGATCGTCGACTTCGCCCTGCAACTGCACGACCCGCCGGCGTGCACGACGGGATTCCTGCCTCCGGAGCAACGCCGGTCTGGAGATCAGACCGACCCCATTGCGACACCGAACGACCTGTACTGCAAGGCCGCTCCGGACGACCCGTCCGTGGTGCGTGGCGCGCGGAACCTGCCGTGCATGGAGTTCCCGGGACGTCGCGCACCGACGGTCGAGGGGTGCCGCGAGGGCTGGGAGGCGTCGGGCAACAACCCGCCGTACGGGCCGATCATGCCGCCGGATGTACCCTCGTACACAGCCGTTCCGAGTTCCTACGAAGGCGCCGCGGGTGCACCGGTTGCGGCCGTGCCCTACGACCCGGCCACCGGTAGCTTCATTGGTTCGGATGGAAAGACGTACACCCAACCGGATCTGGCGGTGCAGGGAAAGGACTCGACGTGGCAGACGATGATGACAGGTCAGCAGATTTGAGTTCCAGCACAGACGAGCGCGCAACCGACTCCGCGGAGCAGGCGACCGAACAGTCACCCGCGGCGAAGGATCGGAGCAGGCGAAGGGCCGTCCGGCACGCAGGCCCGCCGGTGGGGGAGACCGAGGCACCGAAGCCGGTGGTCCTCGCCAAGCCTGGGGACGCGAAAGCCGAGCCCGAGGAAGCGAAGGTCTCGACGACGAAGGCCCCGGCCCAGGAAGCTCCGGCGCTCGACGCGCCGAAGGAGCGTCGTCCACTGAAGTCGTTGCTCGCGTGGGGCGTTACCGCGGTGGTCGTCGTCGCACTCGTCGTCGCGGCGGTGGTCCTGCTCCTCGACCAACGGTCCGCACGCGAACGGGACGATCGCCGTCAGGCCTTCGTCGACACGGCCCGGCAGACGGTGCTCAACCTGACAACCATCCATCCCGAGACCGCGAAGGAAGACGTCGACCGGATCATCGCCGGCGCGTCGGGTCAATTCCTCGAAGAGTTCCAGGGCCGAGAGGATCCGTTCGTCGGCGTCGTGCGGGACGCGAACGTGACCACCGAGGGCCAGGTCATCGAGGCCGGTGTCGAGAACGGGAGCGAGACCTCGATCTCGGCGAACGTTCTGGTGGCCGCGCGGACGATGGTGAGCAGCAAGGAACAGCCGGAACCCTCACCGCGCGACTTCCGAATGCGAGTGACCGTCAGCGACGTCGACGGCAAGTTGACCGCATCGAAGGTGGAGTTCGTCCCATGAGCGACAACAACGAAAACAAGCGAAAGTTCGCCGTCACCAAGCAGACAGCGCTGAAGATCGCGGCCGCGGTGGTGGTGGTCGCCCTCGCCGTCGGGGTGGGTTTCCTGTGGTACGACCACCGGCAGGATCAACTGTCGGAGCAGGCGCGCACCGAGGCCGTCGACGCCGCGGGCAAGCAGGCCGTCGCGATGCTGGCGTACGACTTCGCCGACGTGGACAGCCAGTTGGCGGCTGCCGCAGACGGACTCACCGGCTCGTTCCGCGACGACTACACCACGCTCGTGCAGGAAACCATCGCGCCGGGCGCCAAGGAGAAGCAACTCACCGTGCAGGTGTCGGTACAGGCCGCCGCGCCCGTGTCGACCACACCCGACGAGGCGGTGGTTCTGCTGTACCTCAACCAGACGACGACGAGCGCCGACGCCCCCGACGCCAGAACGTCGGGCAGCCGCGTGCGGGTGTCGCTGCAGAAGGTCGACGACCGCTGGCTCGTCGATCAGCTGACCCCGGTGTAGCGGTGCCGGGCCCCACGCCTGCCGTGGCGGAACTGATTGCCGCCGTGGGGCGTTCACCGTCCGCTGTCGCGGCGCACGACACGTCGTGTGCGGAGGTCGGGTGTCGTGGGTGTGGCCCTCTTGGAGTTCGCGCACCGATCCCACGAGATCTCACGAGCGCGAATGTTCGTCGAGGCAGCCACCCCCTTCACAAAATGAAACAAGTTCTAGTACTGTCGGGATCTCCTGGCCGATTGCCGACGCACGATGCTGCGCCGCGGGGCCACAACCGAACGGGGAGTCGTCGATGAAGGTTGCAGTAACCGGCGCCGCGGGATTCGTGGGCAACAATCTGCTGAATCTGTTGGTCGAGGCGGGGCACGAGGTGACCGCAATCGACCGCGTGCGTTCCCGGTACGCACCAGAATACGGGGTCACGTGGGTGAACGCCGACGTACTCGACGTCGAATCCATGAAGCGGGCGCTGGACGGCGCCGAGGTGGTCTACCACCTGGTCGCGATGATCACCCTCGCCCAGAAGGACGACCTGGCCTGGACTGTCAACACCAAGGGCGTTCGTACCGTCGCCGAAGCTGCTCTCGCGGTGGGTGTTCGGCGAATGGTGCACTGCAGTTCCGTGCATTCCTTCGATCAGAGCAGTTGCGGCGGAACGCTCGACGAGAACTCGCCCCGGTCCGTCGACGCGTCGATCCCGGTGTACGACAGGTCCAAATGGGCGGGCGAGATCGAACTTCGCGAAGTGGTCGAGGCGGGGCTCGATGCGGTGATCTGCAATCCCACCGGGGTGTACGGGCCCGTCGACTACGGACTGTCGCGGGTGAACGCGTTGCTGCGCAACGCCGCTCGCGGCCGCGTTCCCGCTGCGGTGCAGGGCGGGTTCGACTTCGTCGACGTCCGCGACGTCGCCGCCGCACTGATCGCCGCCGGGGAGAAGGGCCGGACCGGTGAGAACTACCTGATCTCGGGGCACATGCTGGGCATGCACGATGCCGTGCGGAGGGCTGCGCGTGCGGCGGGTCGTCGGGGGCCGCTGTACTCGTTCCCACTCAGTGTCATCGAACGCGTGCTGCCGATCGCCGAACCGATCGGGACCCGGTTCGGCTCCGACGTCTTGTCGCGGTCGGCGATGTCGGCGCTGCTCGCGGCGCCCGTCATCGACGGCAGCAAGGCGCGGTCCGAACTCGGCTACGTTCCGCGTCCCGCCGACGAGACGATCCGCGACTTCGTCGGCTTCCTGGTGACGTCCGGTCAACTGAGCCGGAGAGGTCAGTTCTCCCCGGTCGCGTCCTCGTTGTAGTCGGACTCGGAAGCCTCGGCGGGAGCGATCAGCGCTGGGCCGGCGGCGCCGCCGTGAGCAAGGGCGTCGAGGAAGGACCTGGCCCACCGGTCGACGTCGTGTGCGAGGACCTGCCTGCGCAGGGCCCGCATGTGGCGTCGCCCGTCCTCCTTCGGCTGGTTGAGGGCCTGCTCCATCGCGTCCTTGACGCTGTCGAGATCGTGCGGATTGCAGAGGAACGCCTGACGCAGTTCGGCGGCCGCGCCGGTGAACTCGCTGAGCAGCAGCGCGCCGCCGAGATCACTGCGGCAGGCCACGTACTCCTTGGCGACGAGGTTCATGCCGTCACGCAGCGGAGTCACCAGCATCACGTCGGCGGCGACGAAGAAGGCGATCAGCTCCTCGCGGGGGATCGGCCGGTGCAGGTAATGCACCACGGGCCGGCCGACCTCGCTGTACTCGCCGTTGATCCGCGACACCTTGCGTTCGATGTCGTCGCGCATCTGCACGTAGCTGTCGACCCGCTCGCGGCTCGGCGTGGCCAGCTGCACCATCACCGTGTCGGCGGGATCGATGCGCTGCTCGTCGAGCAGTTCGTGCAGCGCGGCGAGGCGGACGTCGATGCCCTTCGTGTAATCGAGGCGGTCGACGCCGAGCATGATGTGTTTGGGATTGCCCAGTTCCTTGCGGATCTTCTTGGCGCGGTCCCGGATCGACTTGGACCGGGACTGTTCGTCCAGCTGCCCCGAGTCGATGGAGATCGGAAAGGCGCCGACGCGCACCGTGCGGAACCCCACCTGTACGACGCCCAGCTTGGAGCGGACACCCACGTTGCCGCGGGACGTCTGTTGACCGGCAAGTTTGCGGGCCAGGTAGAGGAAGTTCTGTGCACCGCCCGGGAGGTGGAACCCGATCAGGTCGGCGCCCAGCAGACCCTCGATGATCTCGGTGCGCCACGGCATCTGCATGAACAGTTCCACCGGCGGGAACGGAATGTGCAGGAAGAACCCGATGGTGAGGTCGGGGCGGAGCATGCGCAGCATCTTCGGAACGAGCTGCAGCTGATAGTCCTGGATCCACACCGTGGCGCCGTGCGCGGCCGCCTTCGACGTGGCCTCCGCGAAGCGCCGGTTGACCTCGACGTAGGCGTTCCACCAGTCGCGGTTGTACTCGGGCTTGACGATCACGTCGTGGTAGAGCGGCCAGAGGGTGGCGTTGGAGAAGCCCTCGTAGTAGTCGGCGATCTCCGCCGCGCTCAGCGGAACGGGGAACAGCTCGAGGTCGTCCTCCACGACGGGATCGAGCTCGGCGTCCGCGACCCCCGCCCAGCCGACCCATGCGCCCTTGTTGCGGCGCAGGATCGGCTCGAGCGCGGTGACGAGGCCACCGGGGCTGCGCTTCCAGCGCGTGGTGCCGTCCGGAAGGCGTTCTAGGTCGACGGGGAGTCGGTTCGCGACGACGACGAAGTCGGCTTGCCCGGAAACACGATCAGATGTCGAACGCGATGACGATTCCGAACTGGCAGCCACGGGCTTCCTTCGCAGTCGAAGTGGATGAAATTCTCAGTCGAGCTTGGAGGTGGGTCCGATTCCGAGCATGGAGAGCAGCATCCTGCACTCGTCGGCATCTTCGGCGTATGCAGCGACAACGCGCTGCGCCTGGCGGGCGGTCTCGTCGGCTAGGGGTTCGAGATCCTCGTCCGCGATGTCGTTTTCGGCGGTCGTCTTCGCGGCCATCTTTGTCCTCTCGGGCTTGCTGCTGCGTCACGCGCAGTAGTTCGTATCGGCGACTCTATGAGAACCGGGCATGTCAACGCTAGTTGCCCATCGATTAGGGTTCATCTAGTTAGGGTCTGCTTACTTGGTTGGTGGGTGGGGAAGCATCGGCGTTGGGAGTTACGCGCGTGAAGACTGGTGGCACCGCAATTCTGCGTCGCACGCTGGTGCGGAATCGTGTTCGGCTGGGGATCGGCACCGCACTCGTCTGCCTGCATCAGGTGGCCGAGACGCTGGTCCCGATCTCGGTCGGCGTGATCGTCGACCGGGCCGTCGCGACCGGGGACGTGTTCGCTCTCTCGGTGTGGCTGTGCGCCCTGGCGCTGCTGTTCCTGGTGCTCACCGCGGCGTGGCGGTTCGGTGCTCGGTTCATCGTCGTGGCGATGCAGAACGAGGCGCACCAGCTGCGGATGGAGGTGGCGCACCGCATCCTCGACCCGCGGGGAGTGCGCACCGACCTGCGCGCCGGTGAGCTGCTGTCCGTGTCGACGTCCGACGCCGACCGCGCGGCCTGGATCGCGGACATCACACCGCGCGCCGCGGCGGCCCTCACCGCGGCGATCGGATCCGCCGTCGCCCTCCTGCTGATCGACGTGCCCCTCGGCCTCGCCGTTCTGATCGGCACCCCCGTCATCCTCGGTCTCCTCCAGCTCGCGGCGCCGCTGATCACCCGCCGGGCCACCGATCAGCAGGCCGCCGTCGCGCGGGCGTCCGCCATGGCCACCGACCTCGTGAGCGGGCTCCGGCCCCTACGCGGGATCGGTGCCGAGGTGTCGGCGTCGCGGCGATACCGGACGGCCAGCCGCGAGGCGCTCGGCGCCACCCTCCACACGGCGAAGAGTTCCGCCGTGTTCGCCGGGGTGTCGATGACTGTCAGCGCCCTCCTCGCCGTCGGTGTCGCGGGTTTCGCGGGCTGGTTCGCCCTCGAGGGGCGCATCACCATCGGCGAGCTGATCACCGTCGTCGGACTGTCCCAGTTCTTCATCGAACCGCTCGGCGTCCTGGCCGGTCTGCCCGGGTTCCTCGCCCTCTCCCGCGCGTCGGCGGACCGTCTCGCCCTGGTCCTGGACGCGGAACCCCTGCTGCCCGCCGGACCCGGCCGGACACTCGACGGCAGCGAGCTCAGCCTGACCGGCGTGTCCTACCGGTCCCTGAGCGCGGTGGATCTCCGGGTCACCCCCGGCGAACTGCTCGGGGTCGTCGCATACCGCCCGCAGGACGCCGAGGCGCTGGCCGCGCTGCTGTCCGGGCAGGTTCCGCCCGACCGGTACGACGGCGAACTGACGGTGGGCGGAGTCCGCCTGTCGGACGCGGATCTCGTGCAGGCCCGCCGGGCGCTGCTCGTCGAACCGCACAACGGCGACCTGTTCTCCGGAACCGTCGCGTCGAACGTGACCGCGGGCAGGCCCGGCGCGACGGCGTCCGAGGTGCAGGCGGCGCTGTCCGCGTCCGCGGCGGTGGACGTCGTCGAAGCACACCCCGAGGGCCTCGACCACGAGGTCGCCGACCGCGGGTCCTCGCTGTCCGGCGGTCAGCGGCAGCGGGTCGCTCTCGCACGCGCACTGGTGGCGCAGTCGCCGGTGATGGTGCTGCACGATCCGACGACCGCGGTGGACGCAGTCACCGAACACACGATCGCGGGCGGCATTGCGGACCTGCGACATCGCGGCTCCGCGGATCGCCAGACGACGATCCTCATCACGAGCAGCCCCGCACTGCTGTCGGTGACCGACCGCGTCGTCGTGCTCGACGACGGAACGGTGATCGGCGAGGGCACGCACTCGCAATTGGCGACCGAGAACGCGAACTACCGTCAGGCGGTCCTGCGATGAGTGAACTGCTGCCCATCGCGAACGCACGCGACACATGGGCGTGGCTGAAGTCCGAACTGAACCGCCGCCGCGGCCGGAGCGTCTTCACTCTGCTGGTCGCCGCCGTCGCGGCGGGCATGGCGCTGGTTCCCGTCTATGTCTTCGGCGTCCTCGTCGACCGTGTGCAGGCCGGTGCGCCGCCGTCCACCATCGGGTGGGTGGTCGCGGTGATCGCGTCGGCCGCGGTGATCGGCGGCGTGTGTGCCGGGTTCGCGTCGTTCCTGATCCGCAGCCTCGGCGAGGGAATCCTGGCGGATCTGCGCGAACGCACCGTCGACCGCGCGCTCCGGCTGCCGATCCAGACCGTCGAACGCGTCGGCAAGGGCGACCTGCTGTCGCGGGTCGGCGACGACGTCGCGGTGATCGGCAAGGCCGTCACCGACGTGGTCCCCAACCTCGTCACGGCTGTCCTGCTGGTGGTGCTGAGCATGGTCACGATGCTCGGCATCGACTGGCGGCTCGGGCTCGCAGGCATGGTGGCGCTGCCGATGTATGCGCTGGCGATGCGCTGGTACCTGCCGCGGTCCGCGCCGGTGTACGCCGCCGAACGCGTCGCGATGGGGGAACGTTCGCAGGCCCTGATCAGCAGCATGCAGGGTGCCCGGACGGTGCGCGCCTACGGTCTGGAAGACAGCCATCTGGGGCAGATCAACGGCGCGTCGGAGAAGGCCCGCGACCTGTCCGTCGGCGTTTTCGCACTGTTCACCCGGTTCGCGGGGCGGGGCAACCGGGCCGAGTTCGTGGGACTCGCCACCATCCTCGCCGCCGGCTTCGCACTGGTGAATGCCGACATCGTCACCGTCGGGCAAACCACCACCGCGGCACTGCTCTTCCACCGGTTGTTCAATCCGATCGGCATGCTCATGTACACGTTCGACGAGGTGCAGTCGGCGGGCGCGAGCCTGGCGCGGCTCGTCGGCGTCGTCGACCTCGACGACGAGTCGAGCACCGGAACCCCGGCCGTTCAGGAGTCCGCGGATTCGACGCTCGAACTCGCCGACGTCCGGCACACCTACGACGGCAGCCACGAAGTGGTGCACGGCATCAGCCTGCACGTGAAGTCCGGTGAACGTGTCGCCCTCGTCGGCTCGACCGGAGCGGGCAAGACGACGGTCGCGGCGATCGCGGCCGGGTCGATCGTCCCGACGTCCGGCTCGGTGCGCATCGGCGGTACCGCGCTGCCGGATCTGGAGCCGGGTGGTCTCCGCCGCCGGGTCGCCATCGTCAGCCAGGAAGTCCACGTGTTCGCCGGACCGCTGATCGACGACCTGCGGCTCGCCGCACCCGACGCCTCCGATGAGGATGCGGCGATGGCATTGAAAGCCGTCGGCGCCGACGGCTGGGTGAGCGCACTGGACGACGGCGTTCAGACCGTGGTCGGGGAGGGCGGTCACGAGCTGACCGCCGCCCAGGCGCAGCAGTTGGCCCTGGCGCGACTCGTCCTCGCGAACCCGGCGGTCGCGATCCTGGACGAGGCGACGGCCGAAGCCGGCAGCGCGGGTGCCCGGGAACTCGAGGCCTCGGCCGAGGCGGCGACCCGTGGTCGCACGACGCTGGTGGTCGCCCACCGGTTGACACAGGCGGCCGCGGCAGACCGGGTCGTCGTCCTCGAACACGGCCGGATCGTCGAGCAGGGCCCACATGCGGATCTCGTCGCCGCCGGCGGTCGCTACGCCGAACTCTGGTCGGCGTGGGAGGGGCGGTAGGGCGTTCCGCCCCGTGCGCCTTTTTGGTAGCCCCAGCTACCAGAAAGGCGCACGGGCGTCAGCTGAGGTAGCCGCCGCCGTGGGGGAAGAATTCGGTGCCGGCGAGTTCGGTGCCGTCGTCGAGCCGGACGCGCTGGATCTTGAGGCCCTTGTTCCGACCCGTGCGGACGTCGGGTCCGGCGACGATGACCATTCCGTCGCCTTCGTGGATGAAGACACGCCCGGGCGTTCCACCGTAATTTCCTTCGGATACGGCGGCCTTCAGTACCCGGACACGCTGTCCCTTGTAATGGGTGAAGGCGTTCGGATACGGGTCGGACTGCGCGCGGACGAGCCGTTCGATCGCGTCGGCGGGCCACGTCCAGTCGATGAGGCTGTCCTCGGGGGCACGCTTGTGGAAGAACGTGGCCTGCGAGCGGTCCTGCGGCGTCCAGTCCGTGCGACCGGACGCGATCAGCTCGAGTGCGTCGAGGGTGATCGGGCCGATCATGTCGACGGTGCGGTGGAACAGATCGGTGACGGTGTCCGTCGGGCCGACGGGCGTCGACCTCTGCAAAACGATGTCGCCGGCGTCGAGTTCCTCGTCCATCAGGTGCGCGGTGAGGCCTACTTCTTCTTCACCGTTGATGAGCGCCCAGATGAGCGGGGAGAATCCTGTGTACTTGGGCAGGAGCGAGTCGTGAATGTTGAGGGTGCCGTAGCGGGGAGAGTCGAAGACGTCCCGTGGCAGCCAGGTGCGCCAGTTGTTGGCGACGACGATGTCGGGGTCGGCCTGCTTCAGCGCGGCCTTGAAGTTTTCGTCCGGCTTGGTGGCGATGTGCACGGGCACCCCGTGCTCGGTGGCCAGGTCGGCGACAGAGTCCGCCCACATCTGTTCGTAGACGTGGTCGCTCTTGGGGTGGGTGATCGCGAGGACGACCTCATGGTCGGACTGGAGCAGGGCCTGCAGGGTACGGTGACCCCAGGTTTGATATCCGAGTGTGGCGACTCTCAACGCGGTCCTCCTGGACGAGCTTGTCGGTCAGCGCCGCATGCGAGCGGCAGCGAAGCCAGCTTAGGCTATCCAATCTATTTCGTTGAGACCGCCCATGGAAGGAAGGCAACATGACGATCGCCACGATCAACGGGATCCCCCTGAATTACCAGGTCAAGGGATCCGGCGATTTAGTGGTGCTCATCATGGGAACCGGAAGTCCGGGACGGGTGTGGGATCTGCATCAGACCCCTGCGCTCATCGACGCCGGTTACCGCGTCTGCACGTTCGACAACCGTGGCATCGCGCCGTCCGGTGAGAGCGTCGACGGGATCACCATGGACGACCTCGTCGCCGACACCGCGGGACTGATCGAGCACCTCGGCGGTGGACCGGCCCGTGTCGTCGGCACCTCGATGGGTGCCCGCGTCGCGCAGGAACTGGCCCTGACCCGGCCCGACCTCGTGCACAAGGCGGCCTTCCTCGCCGGTCACGCCCGCATGGACTACTTCCAGCAGACCCTCACCGAGGGCGAGCGCGCCCTGCACGACAGCGGTGTCGAACTGCCGGCCAAGTACCGGGCCGCGGTGACTGCCGTGATGAATCTGTCGCCCGCGTCGCTCGTCGACCCGCACACGGCCCGCGACTGGCTCGACCTGTTCGAGTTCAGCGGCGGCCGGACGTCGGACGGCGTGCGCGCGCAGATGGAGATGGACCGCAGCTTCGATCGCAGGCAGGCCTACCGGGCGATCACGACGCCGTGTCTGTCGATCGGCTTCGCCGACGACAGGATGATCCCGCCCTACCTCTCGCGTGAGGTGGCCGAGGCGATCCCGTCGGCTCGGTACTACGAGATCACCGATGTGGGGCACTACGGCTACCTCGAACAGCCCGAAGTGGTGAACAAGGTGCTGCTCGAGTTCCTCGCCAACTGACAGTTTCGAGCGGCTGGGGCGCGATCACGGTGACGGCGAGGTTCTGATGGCGTTGGGTATTCCGCGCCTCGGGGTGGGCATCGTCCGGTACGACGTCGTGAACGCAGCGTTGTGGTGGGATGAAAAGGCCGCCGCCATCTTCGGGGACGACGGTTCCCGGCCACCGCTCGAATTGTGGCGGGAGCGGGTCCATTCCGAGGACATCGGCGCGGTGCGTCGCATGTTCGGTGACACCGCCGGGTCCGTCGGCGCGGAATGCGTGTTCCGCATCGTGCTGGCAGATCGGTCGACGCGGTACATCCTCACCCGCAGCATCGACGTCACCACCGATGCGTCCGGTGCCCCGGTCGAGCTGACGGGAGTGGTCATCGAACTCGGACACGTGGCCGGCCGGGACGCGCAACTCGCCTCGTTGCTCGATCGGGTGGGTCTGGGGTTCATGGCACTCGACGAGGACCTTCGGATCATCTACGTCAACTCCGGCTGTCTGCGGCACGTCCGGCGGTCGCGGGACGAACTGCTCGGCCGTGTCGTCACCGAGGTTCTCCCCGAAACGCAGGGCAGCTACTTCGACGCACTGTGCCGCAAGGTTCTCGCCACCGGCCGTGAGCAGCAGACCCGGGTGGACTCGCTGTATTCGCCCGGGATGACGATCGAGGTGACCGCCGCAGCCGATTCCGGCGCACTGGTCGTGCATTTCCGGGACGTGACCGCTGAAGTCACGGCCCAGCAGCAGGCGGAGGAGGCGCACGCTCTTCTTCTGCACGAGGCCACGCACGACAGTCTCACCGGACTGCTCAATCGCGCCGCCATCACGGAGCACTTGCAGCGCCTGTTCGAGCCCGGTGCGGGGCCTGCGGTCGCGTTGTTCCTCGACGTCGACGGGTTCAAGGACGTCAACGACACCCGGGGTCATCGCGTCGGAGATCGGATCCTGCAGGGGGTGTCCGAGCATCTGCGCCACGCGATGCGCGCGCCGTCCGCGGTCGGCAGGCTCGGCGGCGACGAGTTCGTCGCGATCCTTCCCGACATCGACGAATACGACGTCGACGACGTGGTCACCCGGATGCTCGCGTCGATCACGACGCCGATCGACGTCGGCGACGAACTCCTCGTCGTGACGATCAGCGTGGGGATGGCGCGCAGCACGTCGGCGCGCACGGTCGACGAGTTGCTCCATCACGCCGACACCGCCCTCTACGCCGCCAAGCGTCGCGGTGGGAATACCGCGGTCTGGCACGAATAGGTTGCTGGGCGGCTGCCCCGGGATTCGACGCCGCCGCTCGTGTGCCGACGCCGCGGACGCACGGTATGTTTACGTGGGAAAACGCGACGCCGGGACCGCTTTGGTCTGGTGAATGCCGGCGGCGGTTCGGGGGACACGCGTTCGTGGTGATTGAACTCGAATTACCGCCGTGATATCTGGCACCTGTGAAGTTGCTGGCAACCGGGTTGTTGCTAGTGGGTAGCCTAACCTAAACTCCTCGGGTGCCCGTCGTTGGACGGGCACTCTCGACGGACGATCGGATCACCCATGTCTCCGGACCACTCGGCGGCTGCTCGCCCTCAGACCATTTCGGCTGAGAGCGCTCCTTCCTCGGCTCTCTCCGCTTCGACGCGTGTCGCGTTGCCACTGACGGCCGCGCAGTCCGAGGTGTGGGTCGGACAGCAGTTGAACCCGGGCAGCCCGGTCTACAACCTCTCGCTCGTCGTCGAGGTCGCGGGCCGGATCGACCTGGACCGTGCCGCCGCGGCGATCCAGAAGACCGTCGAGCGGGCCGAAGCCCTGCACGTGCGTTTCGAGCGCAGCGCCGGCAACGAACTGCTGCAGGTGCCGACAGCTCCGCGCGGGTGGACGCTCGCTGTCGTGGACCTGGTCGGCGAAGAGGATCCCGAAGCGTCTGCGCGCGCGTGGATGGACCGCGACATGGCGACCGTGGTCGACGTCGAGAGCGACGAACCGCTGTTCCGGCACGCCCTGCTGCGCACCGGGGACGAGTCGGTGATCTGGTACCAGCGCTACCACCACAGCCTCATCGACGGATACGGCATCACCCTGCTCGTGGCCGACGTCGTCGATCGATACGACCACCCGGAACTCGAGACGTCCACGGCGCCGTGGCCCCTCGACACGCTCGTGGCGTCCGACCGCGACTACCGTGCGTCGACGCGCTTCGAGTCCGACCGCGACTTCTGGATCCAGCAGGTGATCGACGCACCGGAGCCGCCTCGGCTGCTCCCGCAGGTCGTCGACCACTCCGGGTCGCCGATCTCCGCCCTCGTCGAGATCGACGCGGACGATGCCGACGCGATCTACACCTTCGCCTCCGACGCCGGGATCAGGCGCACCCGGCTGCCGCTCGCCGCGGTCGTGGCGTACATCCACCGGTTCACCGGCCGCCGCGACCTCACGTTGTCGCTGCCGATGACGGCCCGGGTCGGACGCGAACTGCGTCGCATCCCCGGAATGTGCTCGACGATCCTGCCGCTCCGGGTGCAGGTCGATCCCGAGATGACGGTGGGCGAGCTCGCCACCCGAATCGACACGACGCTGATCTCGGTGCTGCGGCACGGGCGCTACCGCGGTGAGGACCTCGCCCGCGACCTGCGGTCGATCGATCCGGACCGTCAGATCTTCGGTCCCGGAATCAATTCCATGATGTTCGAGCACTCGCTGACGTTCGGCGGGTTCCCGGCGTGGGTGCGGGGTTCGGCCACCGGACCGGTCCGCGACCTCGATTTCTCCATCCGCGGTGGGCAGGATTCGGAGCCCATCCAGATCGATCTCCGGGCGCCGGCGGGTCTCGTGGCCGAGCTCGAGGAGCATCGCCGCAGGCTCGAGCACTTCGTCGGGCAGTTCGTCACCGACCCGTCGCAGCCCATTGCGTCGCTCGATCCGATGACCGAGGCCGAGCGCAGGCAGTTGCTGGTGGAGTTCAACGACACGGCGTCCCCGCAGGAATCGGTGACGGTTCCCGACCTGTTCCACGCTCAGGTGTCGCGGACGCCGGATGCCGAGGCCCTGATCGCCGGCGACATCCGGCTCACCTACCGGGAACTCGGGGAACGCGTCGCGCAGCTGTCCCATCACCTGCGCGCCCGCGGTGTCGAAGCGGAAACGGTTGTGGCGGTCGGTCTTCCGCGGTCGGCGGAAATGGTGATCGGACTGCTCGCCGTCATGTGTTCGGGTGGGGCGTTCGTGCCCCTCGACCCGTCGTGGCCGGAAGACCGCCGGATGTCGGTCCTCGCCGACGCCGGGGCCGCGCTCGTTCTCACCGGACCCGGCGGAGTCACCGACGCGGGGGAGCGGGCCGTGCCGGTCGACCTCGCGGCGTGGGCATACGCGGAGCAGTCCACCGAGCCGCCCGCGGTGACAGTGCAGGGTTCGCGGCTGGCGTATGTCATCTTCACGTCGGGTTCGACGGGTAGGCCCAAGGGTGCCATGATCCGCCACGAGGCCGTGTGCGCGCGACTGCTGTGGCAGCGCGACGACATCCTGGGGTTCGGGCCCGCGGACGCGTCGCTGTTCAAGGCGCCGCTGTCGTTCGACATCTCCGTGAACGAGATTCTGCTGCCCCTGGTGGCGGGTGGCCGGCTGGTGGTGGCCGAGCCCGGCGGGGAACGGGACCCGCAGTACCTGCTGGACCTGATCGCCCGCGAGTCGGTGACGTTCGTCTACCTCGTGTCGTCGATGCTGGACGTGCTGCTCGACCTGTCACGGGGCACGGATCGGCTGGCGGCGCTGAAGCACGTGTGGTGCGGCGGTGAGGTTCTCACACCGCGTCTGTTCGAGAGGTTCCGATCGCAGCTCGCCATCACGCTGTACCACGGCTACGGCCCTGCGGAGGCGACGATCGGGGTGTCGCATGTGATCTACCGGGAGGACGCCGCGCGGATCGCGACGTCGATCGGACGCCCGAACCCCAACACTCAGCTGTATGTGCTGGACGAACACCTGAACCCGGTGCCGCTCGGCACCGGCGGTGAGTTGTACGCCGGCGGATTCCTCCTCGGCCGCGGTTACGTGGACGCTCCGGGGCTCACGGCGTCCCGCTTCGTCGCCAACCCGTTCACGAATAACGGCTCCCGGTTGTATCGAACCGGTGACCTCGCACGGTGGGCGGCGGACGGTTCCCTCGACTTCCTCGGCCGCGCCGACAATCAGGTGAAGATCCGGGGCATGCGCCTCGAACTCGAGGACGTCGAGGCGGGCATCGTGTCGCATCCCGCCGTCCGGCACAGTGCCGTCGTCGTGCGGGAGACGCCCTCGGGGGCAAAGTATCTCGCGGCCTACGTCGTGGCGAAGCAGGATTCGGTACCGGACGTCGCCGAGCTGCGGGTCTGGGCGTCGTCGAAGCTGCCGGAGTACATGGTGCCGTCGGCGTTCGTCGTCCTCGATCGGTTCCCGCTCACCCCCAACGGAAAATTGGACCGGCGTGCGCTGCCCGAGCCGGATCTCGGCGCGGCAGGCGAGAACGTCGCACCCCGCACCGCTGCCGAGGAAACCCTGTGTGCGCTGATGGCGGGCGTCCTCGGGGTGGAGTCGGTGGGCGTCACCGACGACTTCTTCGCGTTGGGCGGCGACAGCATCGTCGCGATTCAGCTGGTCAACCACGCTCGGCGGGAGGGTCTTTCGATCAGCCCGCGGGAGATCTTCCAGCTCCGCACCGCCGAGGCGCTCGCCCGGGTCCAGGACGGCCGGACCGCGGCCGCCGTAGACTCCGACGACGTCGCCGTCGGTGACGTCCGCAGCACCCCGATCGTCGCCCGCACCGCGGAGCGGGGTGGCGAGATCGCCGCGTTCCACCAGTCGGTGCTCGTGCAGACTCCGGCCGCCCTCGACGAGCATGCCGCGAAGGCGGCCCTGGCAGCGGTACTCGAGCGGCACGACGCCCTGCGCGCGACGCTCGTCCGCGGCGACCGCTGGACGCTGTCCGTGCCGGAACCGTCCCCGGCGGCGGTCGACGGAATCCTGCGGGTCGTCGAATTCGACGGCAGCGCCGAGCAACTCGACGTCGAGACGCGGGCTGCCGTCGGCAGGCTCGACCCGGATGCGGGCACGATGGTGCAGGCCGTCCTCTTCTCCGCGGCCGACGGTCCCGGCCGGTTGTTGCTGATCGGCCACCACCTGGTGGTCGACGGGGTGTCCTGGCGCATCATTCTCGAAGACCTCGCCCGCGCGGGAACAGCTGTGGCGGCCGGGGGCGTCCCCGAACTCGCTCCGGTCGGAACGTCGCTGCGCCGCTGGTCCGAGCTGCTCGACGAGCAGACGCGGTCGGGTGCCTTCGACCACGAACTGTCCTTCTGGGCGGACGTGGCGACCACCGAAGACCCACTCCTCGGCTCACGTGCGCTCGACCCGGCCCTCGACCTCGCCGGCGACGCCGAAACCCTCACGGTGACATTGCCGCCGGAGTTCACCCGGCCGCTGCTCGCCACCGTGCCCGCAGCGTTCCACGGCCACGTCAACGACGCACTCCTCACCGGTGTCGCGGTGGCGCTGCAGAAGTGGCGAGACGGCGGGCCGGGCCCCGTGCTCCTCGATCTCGAGGGACACGGACGCGAGGAAGACCTCGTGCGCCGCAGCGGCGGACCCGCCCTCGACCTCTCCCGGACCGTCGGCTGGTTCACCACCGTCTACCCGGTGGTGCTCGACCCCGGTGCGGCGGTCGGCGAGACGGGAATCGCCGACGCCCTGAAGGCGGTCAAGGACCAGTTGCGCCGCATCCCGGGTTCCGGGTTCGGCTACGGCGCGTTGCGCTACCTCGGTGTCCCGACGCCGGAACTCGCGCACGCACCGACCCCGCAGGTGCTGTTCAACTACCTCGGGCGGGTGACGTCCGCGGAGGGCGTCGACTGGCTGCCCCGAGCCATGGGCGGCGCCGACGACCCGCGGATGCCGCTCGGACACGCCCTGGCGTTCGACGTGATCGCCGAGGACGGCGCCGACGGCCCCGTCCTGCGCACGACGCTGACGTGGGCGCCCGGTGTGCTCACCCGTGACGCCGTCGTCGCGCTCGCCGACGAGTGGACCGCAGTGCTGCGGGTGCTTGCCGGAATCGACCGTCTCGGCGGTCACACGCCTTCGGACTTCCCGCTCGTGTCGCTGACGCAGCCGGACGTGGACGCGCTGGCGGGGGCGGTCGACGTGCTTCCGTTGACACCGCTGCAGCAGGGCATCTACTTCCAGTCGGCGTTCGAGGACTCCGGCACGGATCCGTATGTGGTGCAGCAGGTGATCGAACTGACCGGGCCCGTCGACGCCGCGGCGTTGCACCGCGGGCTGCAGGCGGTCGTCGACCGGCACGCGGCCCTCCGCGTCGGCGTGCGGGCGGTCTCGGACGGCCGGGTGGTGCAAGTGGTCGGCGAGGACGTCCGCGTTCCGATGGAGGTGCTCGACCTGACCGGCGTCGCGGACCCGGAGCAGCGCGTGGAACAGGTGCTGGCGGCAGACCGGGCCCGGGGATTCGACTTCGGCCGCGACCCCCTGCTGCGTTACACGCTCGCGCGGGTGGCGTCCGGGGCGAGCGACGCGACGGAAAATGTGCCGCAGAAGTTCCTTCTGCTGCAGTCGATTCACCACATCGTCGCCGACGGGTGGTCGGTGCCGGTGATGTTGCGGGAACTCATGGCCCTCTACAGCGTCGAGGGGAAGCCGCTGGCACTGCCGACGCCCACGCCGTACCGGAGCTATCTCGAATGGCTGGGGGCGCGCGACCGTCAGGCGTCGCTCGCCGTGTGGCGGGACGCGCTCGCCGACGCCCCCGAGCCGGTGGAACTCCCGAAACCCTCGTCGAAGGGGGAGTCCGGGATCCGCAGTGTCCGGGCGGCACTGCCGTCGGACGACACCGCTGCGCTCTCCGCGGTGGGCCGGGCCCGCGGATTGACGCTCAGCACCCTCGTGCACGGCACGTGGGGTCTGGTCCTCGGCCGCCTCACCGGCCGGGAGGACGTGGTGTTCGGTTCGACGGTGTCGGGCCGCGGCGGGGACCTGCCCGGTATCGAGACCATGGTGGGCCTGTTCATCAACACCGTGCCCACCCGGCTGCGGTACCGGCCAACCGACACGGTGGCCGAGACCCTCGCCCGGTGGCAGCACGAGCAGTCGACGCTGCTCGATCACCAGCACCTCGGCCTGCCCGAGCTGCGCCGGGAAGCGGGACTGCAGAACCTGTTCGAGACGCTCGTCGTGTTCGAGAACTATCCGCTCGGCGACGGCGCGGTCGCGGATCCCACCGGTGCGGTGCAGTTGACCGGCATCCGCTTCGACGAGCACCCGCCGTACCCGATGACACTGATCGTCGTGCCCGGTGACGCGCTGACACTCGAGCTGAAGTACGACGCCGCCCGCATCGATGCGGCGACCGCGACCCGGTTCGCCGAGTCGACGGTGGCGTATCTCGCGGAGCTGACCCGGGACGTCGACCAGAACGTGTCGTCCGTTGCGCTGGCGTCGCGTGAGCCGATCGAGGCGGCACTGCGCGACGTCGAGGTGGAGTTCCCCGAGACGACGGTGACGGCACTGCTCGAGGAGCAGGCCGCACGGACACCCGAGGCGGTGGCCGTCGTGTTCGAGGACGAACACCTCACCTACGCCGAACTGCACGCGCGCGCCAACCGCCTCGCCCGGTTGCTCGTCGACCGCGGGGTGGCACCCGAGTCGAAGGTGGCGGTGGCACTGCCCCGTTCGCTGGACCTGATGGTGGCGCTCCTCGCGGTCGGGAAGGCGGGCGGCGCCTACGTTCCGCTCGACACCGGTTACCCCGCGGACCGGCTGGCGTACATGCTGGAGGACGCGGAACCGGTGTGCGTTCTCACCGACGGCACCGTGCCGTTCTCCGGGTCCGGCGTTCCGCAGGTCCGGGTGTCGGACGCCGACCGGTTCTCGCCCGAGCCGCTGACCGGTGTCGCGCTCACGCCGCAGCACCCCGCCTACGTGATCTACACGTCGGGCTCGACGGGACGGCCCAAGGGGGTCGTCATACCGCACGCCGGCATCGTCAACCGTCTGCTGTGGGTTCAGCTGTTCCGGCCGATCACCCCTTCGGACAACGTGTTCCAGAAGACGCCGTCCAGCTTCGACGTGTCGGTGCTGGAATTCTTCGGGCCGCTGCTCGCCGGGGCGACTCTCGTGCTGGCGCGGCCGGACGGCCACAAGGACCCGGCGTACCTCGCCGACGTCATCATCCGGCAGTCGATCACGCGCGTGCATTTCGTGCCCTCGATGCTCGAGGTGTTCCTCGCCGAACCCGCCGCGGCGCGGTGCACCGGGCTCCGGATCATCTCGTGCAGCGGTGAGGCGCTTCCCGTGGCATCCGCGCGGCGCGTCGCCGAACTCCTGCCGGGAGTGGAACTCGACAACCTCTACGGTCCGACCGAGGCGTCGGTCGACGTCAGTTACGCCGCATCGGTGCAGGGAATCGACGCGTCCGCGCCGTCCGTGCCGATCGGCCTGCCGACGTCCAACACCGGCCTGTACGTCCTCGATCGGTACCTGCAGCCGGTGCCCGCGGGCGCTGCCGGTGAGCTCTACCTGTCGGGACCACAGCTGGCCCGCGGCTACCTGGGCAGGCCCGGGTTGAGCGCCGAGCGTTTCGTCGCCGATCCGTTCTCCCGCACCGGGTCCCGCATGTACCGCACCGGTGACGTCGCCCGGGTCGACGCCGACGGTGCGGTCGAATACCTCGGCCGAGTCGACGATCAGGTGAAGTTGCGCGGCTTCCGCATCGAACTGGGCGAGATCGAAGCCCAGATGGCCGCCTGCCCCGGAGTGCGGCAGGCCGCCGCCGTCGTGCGCACGGACCGGCCCGGTCAGCAACAGCTGGTCGGGTACGTCGTCGGGGACGCCGACGTCGACGACGTCCGTGCGCGCCTGGCCGCGGCCCTGCCGGAGTTCATGGTGCCCGTCGCGTTCGTGAACGTGCCCGAGTTCCCGCTCGGCCCCAGCGGGAAGCTGGACCGCAAAGCGCTTCCCGCGCCTGACTTCGCGGCGCAAATGACTTCGGGCCAGGCAACCTCCGCGCCGGTCGTGGCGAGCGGACCGGCAGTGGTGCTGGCCGCCCACTACGCCGAGGTTCTCGGTCTCGGGGCCGTCGGCGTGGACGACGACTTCTTCGCGCTCGGCGGCGACAGCATCCTCGCCATCCGACTGGTGAATCTCGCTCGCCGGGAGGGAATCACCGTCACCCCGCGGCAGATCTTCGAGCAGCGGACGCCGGCCGCGCTCGCGCGACTGGTCGCGGCCACCGTCGTCGCGCCGGCCCCGCGCGTGGAGGATTCGGGCACCGGCGTCCTGTCGCCCCTGCCGGTGGTCCATCGTCTGTCCGAATGGAGCGGCGGAAAGAACCGCTTCAACCAGGCCGTTCTGCTCCACACGCCGCCGGGCACCAGTGCCACCGTCCTGACGGCCGCCCTGCACTCGGTGATCGGTCATCACGACGGCCTGCGGCAGAAGCTCACCCGGCACGCACCGGGTGTGTGGTCGCTCGAGATCACCGAATCCGCGGACCTGGAACTGCGTCGTGTCGACGTCACCGGACTCGACGCCGCCGCGCTGCGCGAGAGCGTGGCAGCAGAATCCGACGCCGCGACCGACCGGCTCGACCCCGACGACGGCACCATGCTGTCGGCGGTGTGGTTCGACGCCGGCCCGCAGGAGCTGGGCAGGCTCCTGCTCGTCGCACACCATCTGGTGATCGACGGGGTGTCGTGGCGGACGCTGATCGAGGATCTCGCGATGGCATGGGTGGCGGCCGACAGCGGCCAGGACGCGGCGCTCGACCCGGTGCCCACGTCGCTGCGCGGATTCGCCCGCATCGTCACCGAGCAGGCGCAGGACCCCGCCCGGCTCGCCGAACTCGACCACTGGCTGCGCGTCACCGAACCGGGTGCCGATCTGGTGCCCGACACCGACGGGCACGCGGTCGTGAGCAGCGGCGCACGGCGGTCGGTAGTCCTGGACCCGCATCTCACAACGGCGCTGCTGACCACCGTTCCCGCCGTGGTCGGCGCCGACGTCACCGATGTGCTGCTCGCGGCGCTGCGCCTGTCGGCCGACCGGTGGCTCGCCGGCCGTGGACGCGAGAACGACCTGCTGGTGGACCTCGAGCGGCACGGCCGAGAAGAACTCGCCGAGGGTGTGGATCTCTCCCGGACCGTCGGCTGGATCACCAACGTCACCCCCGTCCGGTTGCGCAGCCGGACGGGCGCACTCGAGACGCTCAAGGACGTCAAGGAACAGCTGCGCGGTGCCCCCGACGGCGGCATCGGCTACGGCATGCTGCGGTACGTCAACGCGCGCACCGCTGGCCTTCTGGCGGCACGGGCGGAATCGCAGGTGCTGTTCAACTACCTGGGCCGCATGCCGCACGCGGTGCCCGGACCCTGGACGCCCGCGGTCGAATCCGACTCGCTGGCAACCGATCCCGATGCCGATCTCGGTGGCCCCTACCGGCTGGTGATCAACGCCCTGTCCGAGGAGTCCGAGCGGGGCACCGAACTGCAGGCCGTCTTCGCCTGGTCGGAGGCAGACCTGAGCGAGGCCGAGGTCCTCGCGTTGAGCGACGGCTGGGTGGCCGCGCTTCGTGAACTGGCCGACGCCGCCGGAGAACACGACGGACCGGCGATGCTCACGCCGTCCGACCTTCCCCTCGTGGGGCTGACGCAGGAGGAGATCGACCGGATCGTCGAGGCGAGCCCGAGCGGGGTCGACACGGTGCTGCCGCTGTCGCCGCTGCAGGAGGGTCTCTACTTCCAGGCCGGGTTCGACTCCGGCGCCGACATCTACACGGCACAGTTCTCACTCGACTTCGCGCACCGCCTCGACACCGACAGGCTCGCCGCCGCGCTGCGCACCCTGCAGCGACGCAACCCCACGCTGCGAGCGGGATTCGTCAGTGCAGGCCTGCCTGCGCCGGTGCAGTTCTTCGGCGCCGGGCTGGACGTGCCCATCACCGAGTTCGACCTGCGGGAACTCGAGGATCCCGAACGCGCGTCCTACGCCGAACAGCTGACCGCGCAGGACCGGCTGACACCGTTCGACCTCACCTCCCCGCCGCTGTGGCGGGCAATGGTGTTGCGGCTCGACGACTCCCACGACCGACTGGTGATCAACCGGCAGTTCCTGCTCTGGGACGGATGGTCCAACGGCCTCGTCGTCGGCCAGCTGCTCGCCCTCTACGAATCGGGTGGCGACGACTCCGGGTTCGCCGCCCCGGAAGGATCTTTCGAGGACTACCTGCAGTGGCTGGCCACCCGCGACGCGGACGCCGCGCAGTCGGCATGGACCGGCGCGCTCGGCGGCCTCGACGAACCGACGCTGCTGGCCGCGACGGTCGCGGGGGAGCCGCAGCCGCCGCAGCGCCGGGACGCGGTGCTGTCCGAGGAACTGAGCGAACGGCTTCGTGCCGGTGCCCGCGGTGCCGGTGTCACGTTCAACGCGGTGCTGAACGCCGCGCTGGCCGTCGTGCTCGGGATCGAGACCGGACGCCGGGACCTCGTGTTCGGCACCACCGTGGCCGGACGTCCACCGGAGGTCCCGGGCATCGACGCGGTGGCCGGAATGTTCCTCAACACCGTCCCCGTCCGGACGACGCTGCGCGCCGACGAGACCGTCACCGATCTGCTCCGGCGAACCCAGTCGGAGCGGTTGGCGCTGACCCCGTACGACTACCTCGGGCTTGCCTCCATCCAGAGGGTGTCCGAGCACCGGCAGCTGTTCGACGTGCTGTACGTGCTGCAGAACTTCGTGGACGAGAAGCAGGTGTCGGCGCTCAATGCGGCGCACGACATCAGCGGCGGCGACAGCATCGATCACACGCACTACCCGGTCACGGTCGTCGTGACGCCGGGCGCGAGCGTGAAGGTGAAGTTCGAGTTCCACCCCGAGAAGATCGCGGAGTCGCGGGTCGAACGCATGCTGTCGCGGTACCTGACCGTGCTCGAGGAATGGTCCACCGACCTGTCCGGTGTGGTCGGCGGAATCGCCGGTGCCGCAAAGCCTGTGCCGGTCGAGTGGAAGGCCCTGCCCGACGCGACCATCGCCGATCTGTTCGCCGACGCGGCCCGCGGCCGGCCGGACGAGACGGCCCTGGTGTTCGGGGACCGCACCGTGAGCTACGCCGAACTCGATTCGGATGTGAACCGGATGGCCCGGCTCCTGCTGGCCCGCGGCGCGGGCCCGGAACGGATCGTCGCACTCGCACTGCCGCGGTCGGTGGAGATGGTGACCGCGCTGTTCGCCGTGCTGCGCACCGGATCCGCGTATCTGCCGCTCGAACTGGACCACCCCGCCGAGCGGCTCGTCGCGATGCTCGACGACGCGCGTCCGACGGTCCTGGTCACCACGTCGGAGGTCGACGGAACGCTCGCCGCTGCGACGGTCGACACGCTGACCGTCGACACCCTGGATTTCGGCGCGGTCGCGTCCGCACCGTTGTCGGAGGCCGAACTCGGCGGTTTCGCGCCCGGAGCCCCCGGGCGCCTGGACCATCCGGCGTACGTCATCTACACGTCCGGGTCCACGGGCAAGCCGAAGGGCGTGGTCACCCCGTACCGCGGCCTGACCAACATGCAGTTCAACCACCGCGAGGCGATCTTCGAACACGTCGTGACCGCGGCGGGCGGTCGGCGACTGCGCATCGCGCACACCGTGTCGTTCGCGTTCGACATGTCGTGGGAGGAACTGCTGTGGCTGGTGGAAGGCCACGAGGTCCACATCTGCGACGAGGACCTGCGGCGTGACGCCGAAGCGCTCGTGGCCTACTGCGACACCCACGCGATCGACGTCGTCAACGTGACGCCGACCTACGCGCAGCACCTGATCGAGGAGGGTCTGCTCGACGACGGTCCGGGGCGGCACCGGCCGCCGCTCGTACTGCTCGGCGGCGAGGCGGTGTCGGATTCGGTGTGGAACCGGTTGCGCGACACGGACGGTACGTGCGGGTACAACCTGTACGGTCCCACCGAGTACACGATCAACACACTCGGTGCCGGCACCGCCGACAGCGCGACACCCACCGTCGGCACCCCGATCTGGAACACGTCCGCCTACGTGCTGGACGCGTGGTTGCGTCCGGTTCCGGACGGTGTTCCCGGCGAGCTGTACATCTCCGGGGTCGGGTTGGCGCGCGGCTACCTCGACCGGTTCGCGCTGACGGCGGAGCGGTTCGTCGCCGACCCGTTCCGGGAATCCGTACGTATGTATCGGACGGGCGATCTCGTCCGCCGAGGCGAGGACGGGAGTCTCGATTTCCTCGGCCGCACCGACGATCAGGTGAAGATCCGCGGTCACCGGGTGGAACTCGGCGAAATCGCATCCGCGCTCGAAGCTTTGGACGACGTTCGCCAGGCCGTCGTCGTCGTCGATTCGGGCGCGGGTGGTTTCACACGGCTCGTCGGCTACGCCGTCGTGAGTACTTATCAACCGCGGGACGTTAACAAGTACTCACAGGCGCTGCGCGCAACGTTGCCGGACTACATGGTGCCCGCCGCGGTCATCGAGGTCGACAGCCTGCCCATGACGGTGAACGGCAAACTCGACGTGAAGGCGCTGCCGTCGGCGGACGACGTGCTCGGCCGCAGCGGCGGCGCGCGCACGGAACCGCGCACCGACCCAGAACGGGTGCTGTCCGCGTTGTTCGGTGAGATCCTCGGCGTCCCCGCCCCCGGGGTCGACGACGACTTCTTCGACCTCGGCGGTCATTCGTTGCTGGCCACCAGGCTGATCAGCCGGGCACGGGCCGCGCTCGACACCGACCTCACCATGCGCGACCTGTTCGAGGCACCGACGGTCGCCGAACTCGCCGCCCGGATCGGCGACGACACCGCTTCGACGCGTCCGGTGCTGGTGGCCAGGCCACGTCCCGAGCATCTGCCGCTCTCCGCTGCACAACAACGGCTGTGGCTCCTACAGCAGATGGAAGGCGCGTCAGGTCGGGATGGGGCGGGCCCCGCCGTCGCGTACAACTTCCCGATCGTCCTGCGACTGCAGGATGCACTGGACCCCGGGTTGTTCGAGCAGGCGCTGACCGACGTCGTATCGCGACACGAATCGCTGCGAACGGTGTTCGAGGAGCACGACGGTGAACCGGTGCAGGTGATCCTGGACGATGCCCGCCCCGACGTCGCGGTGGTGGACGGCACCGAGGCCGATCTGGTCCGGCTCGTCACCGAGACCGTCGGCCGCCCGTTCGACCTGGCGACGGAGATCCCGGTGCGCGCGAGCCTCATCCGGGTCGCGGACGAACAGGTGCTGGCCATCGTGTTGCACCACATCGCCACCGACGAATGGTCGGACCGCCCGTTCCTGCGGGACCTGATGACGGCGTACACCGCTCGCGCGCAGGGCTCGGAACCGGCGTGGGAGCCGCTCGACGTGCAGTACGCCGACTACACGCTGTGGCAGCGCGACGTTCTGGGTGATCCGCAGGACCCGTCCAGCCTCGTCAGCCGCCAACTCGACTACTGGGCGAAGACTCTCGACGGGGCGCCGGAGGAGTTGGTGCTCCCCACCGATCGCACCCGTCCGGCGCGGCCCAGTTTCGCCGGCGGTGCGATCGAGACGACGCTCGACGCCGCGACGACACGGGCCCTGCGCTCGCTCGCGCGGACGTCGGGCACCAGCATGTTCATGGTGCTGCACGCGGCGTCGGCGGCGTTGCTGCACCGTCTCGGTGCGGGCGACGACCTGCCGATCGGTGCGCCGGTCGCCGGTCGCAGCGAACAGGGTCTCGACGACCTGATCGGATTCTTCGTCAACACCGTGGTGTTGCGGACGGACGTGTCGGGCAACCCCACGTTCGACCAGCTGCTGGCACGGGTCCGCGACACCGACCTGGCGGCCTTCTCGCATGCGGACGTCCCGTTCGAAACCGTCGTGGAGAAAGTGAATCCGGCGCGGACCCTGGCCCGGAACCCGTTGTTCCAGGTGATGGTCGGCTACCACAGCCGGACGTCCGATTCGGCGCTCGCACCCGGACCGGCCCTCACCCCGGTGGCGTTCGAGGAACGTACGGCCAAGTTCGACCTGGTGTTCAACTTCACCGAGTATCTCGACGACGACCGGGTCGAACTGCGCCTCGAATACGGTTCGGACCTGTTCGACCGGGCCACCGCGGAGAAGATCGCGCGCAGGCAGGTCGTGGTGCTGGGCGCCGTCGCGTCCGACTCGGGTCGCGCGGTCGGCGACCTCGACGTGTTCCTCGGCGACGAACGTGAACTGGTGGTGTGCGGGTTCAACGACACCGCGCACCCGGTGGCGGAGGAGACGTTCTACGAGGCGTTCGCGCGCCACGTGGCGGCGACCCCTGACGCCGTGGCCGTCGTCGACACCGACGGTGAGGTGACGTACGCGGAACTGAGTGTTCGCGCCGACCGTGTCGCCGCACTGCTGCATCGCCGCGGGGTCTCCGTCGAAGACGTTGTGGGACTCGCGGTCCCGAGGTCGGCGCAGATTGTCGCGGTCGTGCTCGGGGTGCTGAAACTCGGGGCGGCGTACCTACCGCTCGACCTGAACCACCCGTCCGACCGCATCTCCTACATGCTCACCGACTCCGCCGCGCGGGTGCTGGTGACCACGGTGGGGGAGAGCCCGCGCATCGCGGAGGACGGCGGCCTCACACGCGTTCTCCTCGACGACGCGGCCGTCGTCGCGGAACTCGAGAGCGGGCCCGCCCTGCAGGTGCCGCGGCCCCCGCAAGGCCTGGACCACGCCGCGTACGTCATCTACACGTCGGGCTCCACCGGTAAACCCAAGGGCGCGATCCTCACTCACGACGGGATTCCCAGTCTCGTCGCGACCGCCGAACAGCGGATGAAGCTCGTTCCGGGTTCGGTGGTGATGCAGTTCGCCTCGATCGGATTCGACGTCGCGGTCTTCGAGTTGTCGATGGCACTGTGCACGGGGTCCCGCCTGGTCATCGTGCCCGACGAGTCCCGCGTCGCCGGACCGGAACTCACCGATTTCATGACCGCACACGCCGTGACGCACGCGATCATTCCGCCGTCCCTGCTGGCGGCGCTGCCGACGGGATGCGACGTCCCCGAGGGCTGCACCGTGCTGGTGGGCACCGAGACCGTGCCGCCGGAACTGATCGGACGCTGGGCGGAACGGCTCAACCTGCTGGCCGCATACGGTCTCACCGAGGCCACCGTCAACAACACGTTGTGGCAGGCGCAGCCCGGATGGAACTCGGCTGTGCCGATCGGCATCCCCGATCCCAACGAACAGGCGTACGTCCTCGACGACCGCCTGCAACCGGTGCCGCCGGGAGTGGCGGGCGAGTTGTACATCGCCGGACGCGGACTGGCGCGCGGATATCTCGGCCGGCCCGACCTCACGTCGGCGCGGTTCGTGCCCAGCCCCTTCGGCGACGCGGGCACCCGGATGTACCGGACCGGCGACCGGGCGCGCTGGCGGGCCGACGGCAACATCGACTTCCTCGGACGCGTCGACGACCAGGTGAAGATCCGTGGATTCCGCATCGAACTCGGCGAGATCATCGCGGCCCTCGGAAGCCATCCGGCGGTGAAGCAGTCGGCGGTCGTCGCGGACCGGTCCGGCGACATCGTCCGGCTCGTGGGCTATGTGACACCGGCCGACGGTCACGGAGCCGGGCAGATCGATCCGCAGGCGGTGCGGGAACACGCCGCATCGCGGTTGCCCGACTACATGGTGCCGACTCTCGTGGTCGTGCTGGACGGCGACCTCCCGTTGACACCCAACGGCAAACTCGACCGCAAGGCGCTTCCGCTGCCGGACTGGTCGGCCTTGACCGGGGACGGCACGCCGCAGACGCCGGAGCAGAAGGAGATCGCCGCAGCGTTCGCCGACATCCTGCACCTGCCGTCGGTGGGCATCCACGACAACTTCTTCGACCTCGGCGGCAACTCCATGGCGTCGATGCGGTTGGTGGGACGGATCCGCGGGCGGTTCGCCGTCGACGTCGGTATCCGGGACGTGTTCGACAGTTCCACGGTGGCCGAACTCGCCGCGATCGTCGCGGGGGCCTCGTCCACCGGAAGGCCGATGCTGACGGCGGCGCACCCGAGGCCGGAGGTGCTCCCGTTGTCCGGGCCGCAACGCCGGTTCTGGAAGCAGTTCCGGGCGGCCGGCGCCGAGGCGCGGGCCAGTCACGCGCTGTCGCTGCAGCTTCGCGACACCGTCGACCCCGAGATCCTGGCGCAGGCTCTCGACGACGTCACGTCCCGGCACGAACCGCTGCGGACCGTGTACGTGGAGGCCGAGGGCACCGTCGTCGCGCAGGAAGCGGTGCGGCCCGCCCTCGAACTCGTCGACGTCGGGGACGGAGACGTGCACCGCACGGTCTTCGAATTGGCGCAGGAACCCCTCGATCTCACCGAGCACGCACCGCTCCGGGTGCATCTCGTGACCGGCGCCGACGGCACCCAGGCGTTGCTTCTCGCGATGCACTACATCGCCGTCGACGAGTGGTCCGTGGTGCCCTTGCTCGGAGATCTGATGGGCGCATACGCCGCGCGCTCGCACGGCGAGGAACCCGCGTGGGAACCGCTGCCCGTCGGATACGCCGACTACGTCGTGTGGTCGCAGGCACTCGTCGGCGAGCCCGGGGACCCGGACAGCCGTCGGTCGCGTCAGCTCGATTACTGGCGGGAGACGCTGGACGGCATGCCGTCCCGGCTCGAACTGCCCGCCCCGGCCGTTCGCGGACCGCGGACGGCGGAGATCGTGCCGGTCGAGATCGACGCGGAACTCCACAGCGCGGTCGAGAAGTTCGCGAGCGACACGGGCACCAGCCTGTTCATGGTGTTGCAGGCCGCACTCGCCACCGTGCTGACACGGCACGGCGCCGGCACGGACATTCCGCTGGGGTCACTCGTCGCGGGACGCACGGAGGAGGCGCTGGACGCGCTGGTCGGCTGCTTCTTCAATATCGTTCTGTTGCGAACGGATACGAGCGGGGACCCAGATCCCGTGGAGTTGCTGCGGCGTATCCGCACCTCGAATCTCGACGCGCTGGACAACCAGGACGTGGCGTTCGCCGACGTCGTGGAGGCAATCGGCGAGACGCCGGTGCTGCGTCCGCAGATCATGCTCGTTCATCACGAGCAGGCCAGGCTCGGTCATCTCGACGCACTGGGCGGCCTGATGCCGGTGCCGGTGGGTGTTCCGGATTCGGACCTGACACTGAGCTTCTACGAGCCGATCGGTGACGGACCCGTCCACGCGTATTTCTCGTTCTCCTCGGATGTGCTGGACGCCGAGAAGGTCTGTGGCTGGGCGTCGGAGTTGTCTTCGCTGGTCACCGCATGGGCGGAAGGACCCCGATGATCAAGAGTGATCTAGATCGCAGTTCCGGGGCGGAGTTCGCCGCCGCGGGGGCCGGAAGTACTTGGTACTGTGCTGGAAATAAGGATAGGCTTCACTATCTTTTCGGAAGGCAGACGGCGGCTGGGTCGGGTGCGGCGCGGCGTCGAGGACGGACAACGAGCTATGAGTGAATCGCCGGAAACGGTCGGTACAGATCTCCCAGTGCGAGATGTCGTGGGTGTCGGATTCGGTCCCGCCAACCTCGCCCTGGCCATTGCCATCGAGGAACACAATGCGAAGTGCCCCCCGCGCGAGCGGATCAGCGCGCAGTTCTTCGAGAAGCAGGATCGGTTCGGGTGGCATCCCGGGATGCTTCTCGACGGCGCGACGATGCAGATCGCGTTTCCCAAGGACCTGGTGACATTCCGGAATCCGCGTAGCGCGTTCACCTTCTTCAATTACCTTTTCGATCAGGGTCGCCTCGTCGACTTCGTCAATCACCAGACGTTCTTTCCGACTCGTCACGAGTTTCACGACTACCTGCAGTGGGCGGCACGCCGAGTGGACGCCGACGTGCGATACGGCACGGCGGTGGAGACCGTACGCGGAATCCGCGGCGACGACGGGGTGATCGACCGTTTCGCGGTCCGCGCCGCCGACGGCAGCACGGTGATCGCGCGCAACGTGGTGATGGGCGCCGGTCTGCGGGAACGAATCCCCGAGTGGGCCAACCCCTCTGCGCGGTGCTTCCACAACCACCAGTTCCTGTTCCGGCTCGGCGAGATGCCGGCCCCGGTCCACCATCGGTTCGTCGTCCTCGGGGCAGGCCAGAGCGCCGCCGAGATCGTGCAATACCTGCACGGAAACTACCCCGAAGCCGAAGTCCACAGCGTCTTCTCGCGCTACGGCTACAGCCCGGCCGACGACAGTCCGTACGCCAACCGCATCTTCGATCCGGAGGCCGTGGACGATCTGCACGGTGCCCCGGAAGAGGAGCGACTGCGATTGCTGGATGTCCATAGGAGTACTAACTATTCGGTGGTCGACATCGAGCTCATCAACGAGCTCTACGCCACCGAATACCAGGAACGCGTGCGTGGGCGTCGCCGCCTCTTCATGCGCCGCGCCTCGGAGATCATTGCCGTCGACGAGACTTCGGACGGAATCGAGGTGGCTGTCCGCAGCGGTGTGGACGGACTCACCGACACTCTCGCTTGCGACGCACTGATTCTGGCCACCGGTTTCACTCCCGCACCCCTCGAGCCTCTGCTCGGCGATCTCGCGCCGAACACCCACCCGCCGCGTGAAGTGGACCGAGATTACAGATTGGCGGTTTCACCGGACGTCACAGCGGGAATCTATCTGCAGGGCGGCACGGAGAAAACGCACGGAATCACGTCGTCGCTCCTGTCGAACGTTGCCGTGCGGGCGGGAGAGATCGTTACATCTGTCGTAACAAGGCGTGGCCGCAACGGCACGCTTGCTAGTCTGAACGCACAGGACACGTATGCGACAAGCGAGGCGAGATGAGCACCAATCCATTCGATGACGAAGAAGGCCGCTTCTACGTGCTGGTGAACGATGAGGACCAGCACTCACTGTGGCCCACGTTCTCTGAGGTGCCGGCAGGCTGGCGCGTGGTTTTCGGCGAGGAAAGCCGGGCCGCGTGCCTCGAGTACGTGGAGAAGAACTGGACCGACATGCGGCCGAAGAGCCTGCGTGAGGCCATGGAGGCCGACGAGAAGTCGGGCGGACGGCACAGCGTCGACAAGAGCTGACCTCCCCGGCGCCGCGTTTCGGCGTCGATGTGCCGGGACGACCGTCCGGTGAGACACCGGCGGTCGTACCCGGCAGACGGCCGGGAGGCCGTCACCTGAAACTGCCTCAGGCCGCCTTCTGCGTGTGTGTTTCGACCGGCTTCCGCCGCCTCGTCTTGAAGACGGGGCGGCGGATGTCGTCTGTGCGACGCAGGATGCGGGGCCTCCGCAGGGTCCGGGCGATCCATTCGCCGAGCGTGACGCCGGCCGCGAGCGCGCAACCGATACCGAACGCCGCGAGCAGCGAGCTCAGTCCGAGCACCACTTCGTTGTTGAGCAGGGCGTACAGACCCCGGTACAGAGACAGGCCCGGAAGCAGTGGCGTGATACCCGCCACCACGACGACCAGCGGCGGCGTGAGCGCGCGGCGGGCCATCAGACCACCGGCGAAGCCGACCACGGTGGCGGCGAGTGCCGAACCGATGATCGGGCCGATGCCG
Source organism: Rhodococcus sp. NPDC127593 (assembly GCF_042671975.1). NCBI lineage: Bacteria > Bacillati > Actinomycetota > Actinomycetes > Mycobacteriales > Nocardiaceae > Rhodococcus > Rhodococcus sp. NPDC127593. The sequence continues at coordinate 177,100 of NZ_JBHXWI010000004.1, forward strand.
AACTGGTGCGCCACCATGTAGACGAGCGCGCCGGCCGCGCCACCGAACCACGCGGCCGTGAGGGCGCGCTGCTCGGCGTAACAGGCCAATGCATAGAACATCGACGCGAAAGCGCCCGACATCACCAGCACGGGTAGTTGCACGAGTTCCGTGATCTCGACGTTGACGGGTGGCAGGGTCGAACCCAGCACGCCGGTCAGACGCAACGAGATGGCCACACCGGCGATGATGCCGCCGGTCATCATGACCACTTCGAAGAATCGCGCCGCCGCCGTGATCGGTGCTCCCGTGATGGCGTCCTGCACGGAACCGACCAGCGACAGCCCGGACAACAGCACCACCACACCGGCCGAAATGATCTGCGAGGGTCTGATCTCGACACCCAGCTGATCCTGGAAGGTGTAGAGCGTCGCCGCCGGGGTCGCCGCCACCAGACCGCCCGCCACCTGCTGGAAGAAGAACGGCAGACCGATGCGGTTGAGGACGCGGTTGACCCGGTAGATCACCATCGTCGTCAGGAAGGCGACGGATGCGACCAGCACCCCACCGCCCATCAACACGGAGACCGACGCGGCCATGGACGCCCAGGCGAGCGTCGCGATCCAGCGGTTGTACGGGTGCGGCGCCGTTGTGACCGCGGTCAGGGCCTCGTGCGCCTCGCTGGGGGTGACGGCTTCCCGGCGGATACGCCGGGTGAGCCGGTCGACCGCCGCGAGCCGGGTGAAGTCCATCGAGCGGTAATGCACGATCCGCATGGTGCTCGCCGGCGGGAGGGTGGGCCCGCGGTACGCGGACAGCACGATGGAGTTGTACGTGACATCCACATCGCATTGGGCGAGGCCGTACGTGGCGGCGATGAACTGCACCTGCTCGGCGGTGTCCATTGCACCGGTGCCCGAGGCGAGGAGCACTTCACCGACTCGCACGGCGAGGTCGAGTACTTCGGCGACGACCGCATCGTCGGTGAGGTCGATCGGCTGCAGCGGTGTGGGTGCAGCGGTGACCGCATCGACCGTTGCGCGACGGTCGCCTGTGAGACGTTGGAGGGATTCTGTGAGCTTGGCCATACTACGTGTCGGAGACAAGGTCTTTCTCGGTCAAATCGGTAGCGGAGAGTGCAGACTCGAGTGTCTCGTGGCGGAACGTGGAGATGACCTGATCGTGGACGACACGGAATGCAGAGGCCAGGATACGCGTCTCTTCGGGGTCCGTGGCCCACGCGGCCTGCTGTTCGACCACCAGCACCCCGTCGTAGTAATACATTCGCTGCGGAATCAGCGTGACGCCCGCGGTAGACGCCCATTCCCGCAGCGCCGCCAGGCCCTGGGTGGCACCCTGCGGCCCACCCATCTCGATGTCGTCGCTCGACAGCGACAGCAGAGTGTCGATGTCGCCGGAGTTGAGGGCGTCGTGCCAAGCGAGGACAGTGGCGATCTCCGAGGTACTCATGGCTCCAACGCTATCCAATGTGGGCGGAAGTAGCCGACGTTCCTGCAATGGATATGATGGGCGCGCGTGTCCGCCTCCTTAGCTCAGTGGTAGAGCACTCGCCTTGTAAGCGAGCGGTCGTCAGTTCAATCCTGACAGGAGGCTCCACCGCGGAATTGCCTCCGCACACAGTGGGGCCCCCTCCCCCCCGGCCGGGGGCCCCGGGGTTTGCCCCCCCCCCACCCCAGGGGGGGGCGGTGGTGACCCCGGGGGGCCGGGCGACCCCCCCCCCCGGCCAGTACCA
>NZ_JBHXWI010000004.1:178841-267703 GCF_042671975.1 Rhodococcus sp. NPDC127593
GGCCCCCCCCCCGCCCCTTACGCCAGCCGCCGCCCCCCCAAGACACCCACCCCCGCCCCCCCCGCCCCCGCCTCCGCACACACTGCGCCCCCGTCCCCGGGGACGGTGGCCCACTGTGTTTCCCGCACGCTCACCCCTGGGTGGGCAGTTCGTCACCCTGGGGTCCCTGTCTCCGACCCCGCCGGTCATTGACGATGAGTGCATGCAAGTGAATTCGTGCAGGTCGGCGGTACTGGATGCAGTGGAAGCGCTGCCCGCGCTCGAAAGGGAGACACTGGCCCTCGTGTACTACCGGGGCATGTCCTGCGACGAGGTGGCGGACACGATGCAGATCAGCGTCGCCACCGTCCGGGACCGCCTCCACGAGGGGGCGCGCAGACTGCTCGCTGGTGTCGGCAGCCTCTGATCGGAACCCCCGCCCTCATGTGCCGATCGGCTGACCGAGCAGGCTCGCGATCGTGTCGCCGACGATCGACGACCACACCGGCCACGTCGCCTGGTCGAGGGCCATCGATCCCACGTCGTGGGTGGTGCACCCGACGTCGGCGGGCACCCCGGCGAACCGGTCCCGCAGCCACATCAGGGCGCTCGCGGCCGCGACCGGTTCGAGGGACAGGTGCTCGCTCGCATGGTCGCGGGTGTACGTCACCCGGGCGTTCTGGTCCTGGCAGTAGGTGCCGACGAGTGTGTCGACGGGTCCGACCGGCACCAGCCAGTCCGGGTTCGCCTGGTACATGAATATCGGTACGTCCGGGACCAGGTGACCCATCTTCGTCCGGTCGAGCACCGATTCGACCACCGGATCTCGCAGCGGGTCGCCACTCGGGCTGTCGAACAGCCCCCTCAGGTTCGCGAACGGCAGCAGCGCCGACTGGTAGCTGACGCAGAGGTTGCTCTTGGCGGCCAGGAGTTGCTTGCCGAGTGGATTCAGGTGCGTGTCGAGATACTCGGCGAGCTCGGGATAGTCACGGCTCACGCCGAACACGCCGCCCAGCACGATCCCCGCACCGAGGTTGTTGTCGGCGATATCGACGAGGGCGCCGAGATCGGCCGGGATGCCGCCTTCGGCCGCGCCGACGATGTTCAGGTCCGGTGCGTAGCTCGCGTGGAGTTCGGCGGCGTGCCCCGTCGCGATCGCGCCTCCCGAGTAGCCCATCACCCCGACGGGAGTCTGCCGGCCCGGCAGCCCCAGTGGGTCGAAGTTCTCCGCCGCCCGGATTCCGTCCAGGGTGATGCGGCCTGCGAGGGGCCCGGCCGCATACGCGGCATTCGGGCCCTGGTGATCCGGCATCACGACGGCCCATCCCTGGGCGAGGGCGGCCTGCGCCTCGAGGAACTGCAGCGGCGCGACGACCTGACCGGTCAGCGGCGCGGGCACGGACCACTGCTGCAGTGCGTACGAGGCGGCGCAGTACCTGCCGAGGGAGTCTTCCGCCGGCTGGAGCGAGAGCAGATTGCGGACGCCGTCGATCGTGCCCCGCGGCTTGACGACCGTCGCGACCGCCGGGATCGCCTCGTCCCGCGAATTGTTGGAGCGATAGGACAGCTGCCACGCGTCGACGTTCACCGGAAGCACCGACAGGTTGGCCAGATGCACTTCGCGGGCGGCGATGATCTCGCCCGGCTCGGCCGCCGCGACCACGTCTGCCGGCGGTTCGTAGAAACCCCGGTCGGCCTCGGGCCAGGCGGGAACGGTAGGGGCCGGCTGCACGTCCACCGACGTTCCGGCGTCGGCGGGAGCCCCGACCGACGGCGTGGCGACGGCGAGCTGCGTGCCCACCACCAACGCTCCCACCAGCAGTATTCGACGTCGCAGCACTCTCGATCCGATCATGTGGTCCTCCCCGGGCTGAAGTGAGACGTCCATGTCTCACTTTGAGAGCAGACCTTAGATCAGGTGTGACGGGTATCGCAATACTCGCGAGTAAGTTCGGCTCAGGACTGATCGGTGACCAGCGCGATGAGCATCGTGCTCAGGACGTCCACCAGGACCGACGCGGACGGTCGGGGGGAGGCGGTGCTCCAGTGGTGGGCGAGGTCGTTGACCGCCCCGATGAAGGCGATCGACACCATCGCGAACCGCTCGGGCGGGTCGACGACGCCGCCGTCGATCGTGCGAGTGACGGTTTCGAAGAGTTGCGCCCACTGCGTGCGGCGCTCGAGGCGGTACTGCTCGACCCGGGGGCCCGCCCCGACCACCTCCACGAAGATGATCCTGGCCCGCCGCTCGTCCGTGCCGACCGACTCGATGTACGCCGTCATGACGGTGCCGGCGACGGTCCGCGGATCGCGCGACGGCGCCCTGTCGTTCGCGGCGAGCACGGCGTCCCGGGCCTCGTCTTGAATCGTGTCGTAGAGCGCGAGGAGGATGTCCTCGCGGCTGCCGAACTCCTCGTAGAACTGGCGACGCGACAGTCCGGCGTGGGCGCAGATGTCGCTGATCGAACTGTGGGCGTACGTCTTCTCCGCGAAGACCGACAGGGCGGAGTCGAGGAACCGTGCCCGGCGGGCCACGCGACGTTCCGCAACCGGTTGGCCGCTGTACGTCCGATTCGACTCTGCTCGGGACACGATCTCAGCCTACGGTGACGGGACGTTGTGGCCCGCCGCGGCTCACATCAGTTCCCGCATCCGCTCGTGCAGGATGATGCGCCCCGCGGCCTCGATTAGCGCGAGGTGGGAGAACGCCTGCGGGAAATTGCCGAGATGACGGCCGGTGCTCGTGTCGAACTCCTCGGCGTACAGCCCCAGCGGAGAGGACACGCTGAGTAGCCGCTCCATCAAATCGGTTGCCGCCTGTACCTGTTCGACCACGGTCAGTGCCGACACCAGCCAGAACGAGCAGATCAGGAAACTGCCTTCCGTCCCCGACAGCCCGTCGTCGGTTTCGCCGGTGCGGTAGCGCAGGACGAATCCGTCTTCGGTGAGGTCGTTCGCGATGGCGTCGACGGTGGCGCGCAGGCGTTCGTCGCCGCGGGGAAGGAATCCGAAGACGGCGGCGAGCAGGGTCGACGCGTCGAGCGCTTCGGTGTCGTAGTGCTGGCGCAGCACCCCGTCCTTCACCCCGTGCTCGAGGATGTCCGCGCGGATCTCGTCGGCTGTGGCGCGCCAGGTTTCCTCGGCCGAGCGATCGCCGCGGATGCCCGCGATCTTCGACGCCCGGTCGAGTGCCACCCAGCACATCAGCTTCGACGACACGTAGTGCTGCGGTGCGCCGCGGGCCTCCCAGATCCCCTGATCGGGGTTGCGCCACACCGCTGACGCGCACGTCGCCTGCTGCTGCACGAGCGGCCACAGCCGGCGGGGGAGGCGCTTGCTGCGCACCGTATGCAACAGGATCGAGTCGAGGACGGCGCCGAACACGTCGTTCTGCCGCTGCTCGAACGCGCCGTTGCCGATGCGCACCGGACGAGCGCCCGCGTAGCCGGACAGGTCGTCGCGGGTCGACTCCGTCAGGTCGCGGGTGCCGTCGATTCCGTACATGATCTGCAGTGCGCCATCGCCGTTCGACTCGAGGTCGGCGACGAACTGCATGAACTCGTCGGCCTCCCAGTCCAGGTTCAGATAGTGCAGCGCCTGCAGGGTGAACGTGGAGTCCCGCATCCACGTGTACCGGTAGTCCCAATTACGTTCGCCGCCCGGAGTTTCCGGAAGGGACGTAGTGAGAGCCGCGACGGTGGCGCCGGTCGGCATGTACGTGAGTCCCTTGATGGTCAGGGCGGACCGCTGGATCGCCTCACGCCACCGGTGGTCGGGAAAACGTGCGTGGCTGAACCACTGCCGCCAGAATTCCGTTGTCGCATCGAGTTGCCCGACAGCCTCTTCCACGGTCTGCGGTGCGACGAGTTCCGCCGACCACGTCAGGGCGCAGTAGAGGGTTTCACCCTTCTCGAGCACGTGGCGGGCGCGAACCCGCCCCCCTTCGATGCCGAGTGCCATGTCGGTCTGCAGGCGGAGGGTCTGACCCGCGCCACTCGCGTCGGCGGTGTGCCGGCTGCCGTCCACGAGAACCCACTCCGCCGGTGTGCGCCCGTAGTCGAACACGGGCTCGCACACCAACTCCACCTCCACGCTGCCGTCGAGGCAGGTGACAGTGCGGACCAGCATGTGGTCTGCGTCCTCGTCTGCAGGTGGCCGTGTGTGAGGAGTGACGGTGTCCTCGCCGCGGCTCGGACCCATCGTCAGCGCGCTGCGCACCGTGACCCAGCCGGTCGGCGTGTTCCACACCGCCGAAATGGTGTTGCTTCCCGGCTCGTACTGCCGGGACGCCGGAACGTTGAGCCCGAACGGTCCGATCCGGAACATCCCCGCCTCGCGGTCGAGGAGGGACCCGAACACGCTGGGCGAGTCGAACCGGGGCACGCACAGCCAGTCGACGGAACCGTCCGGCGCGATCAGCGCCCCGGTGTGGCAGTTCGAGAGGAAGGCGTAGTCGGCGATCGGCGGGAACGGCGACGGCGCGGCAGCGCTCTGGGGTGGGGCATCGTCGTCCGAGGCAGTAGTCACGTTCGCGCGCCCCTCTCCCGGCAGTGTCGACCACCTCCATGCTGCTGGTCGGGGCGCGCACGGTCATCACCCTGTACGGGTGACCGGGGTCCCGTCAGTCACCGAGAACCGCGAGATCGAGTCGGCGGACGCGATCGGGTTCTGCGATGACGTCGATCTCGGTGATCCTGCCGTCCGCGATCGTGAACGCCAGCACCAGGTGCAACCGTCCGTGGAGTGCCATCACGAGCCCGGCCGCCCCGTTCACCAGGGCAACCTGGGTGAACCGGGCCCGTTCCGCGGAGGCGAGCGCGCCCCTGGCCACGACGCGGGCACCCCGGATCACGAGAGGTGCCGGGGTGGGGCCGACAGCCGGATCGGCCCGGAGCACCACGTCCGGATCGAGCAGGGCGACCAGCGCGTCGAAGTCGCCGCCGCGGGTGGCGGCCAGATAGGCGTCGACGACGCGGCGCCGGCGGTCCAGATCCGCCGTGTCCGGCGCCGGCGAGGCTCCTTTCACCCGTCGGCGGGCGCGGCTCGCGAGTTGCCGCACCGCGGGGGAGGAGCGGCCCACGATGGGGGCGACGTCGTCGAAGGGCACGTCGAACATGTCGTGCAGCACGAACGCGAGCCGCTCGGCCGGGGTCAGCGTGTCGAGCACCACCAACAGGGCCAGCCCGACCGAGTCCGCGAGCATCGCTTCGTGTTCGGGGTCGCCACCGTCCTCGTGACCGACGATCGGGTCGTGTGCCAGCACGTCGAGAGGTTCCTCGCGCCGCTGCTCGCGTGAGCGCAGCACGTTCAGGCACACCCGCGACACCACCGTGATCAGCCACGCCTCGAGATTGTCCACATCGCCGGTGTCGGCGCGGCTCATGCGCAGCCACGCCTCCTGGACGGCGTCGTCGGCCTCGCTCACCGAGCCCAGCATCCGGTACGCGACAGCCCGCAGCCGGGGCCGGTGTTCCTCGAAACGCTCCGTCAGCCGATCGCGGTCGTCCACCGTGTCACATTCCTTCCTCGCCGCGTGTCTAAGCAGTAGATCCACCGAAAACCAGCTGTCGAGACCGGGAAACCGAGTCCCGCATCCCACGAATCTGGAGAGATCATGACATCACCCATTCTGATCACCGGCGGTACGGGCACGCTCGGACGTCAGGTCGTCCCACTGCTGCGGGCGGCGGGACGGGACGTGCGGGTTCTCAGCCGGCACGGCCGCGAGACCGGCGACGGCATCGAGTACGTGACCGGTGACTTGTTCGAGGGCAAGGGAATAGAGCCAGCGCTGGAGGGGGTCGAGACCGTTCTGCACCTGGCGGGCGGCCCCAAGGGCGACGAGGTGGCGACGTGGAACCTGGCGGAGGCCGCCTCGCGCGCCGGGGTGCAGCACCTGGTGTACATCTCGGTGATCGGCGCCGACGGCGTCCCGCTCGGCTGGTTCACGTCCAAGCTGGCCGCGGAACGAGCGGTGGCCGATTCGGGTGTGCCGTGGACGACGCTGCGCGCGGCCCAGTTCCACGACCTGGTGCTGACCATGCTGCAGAAGATGGTGAAACTGCCGGTGATCCCGGTCCCGGGCGGACTGCGTTTTCAGCCCGTCGACTCGGGGGAGGTCGCGGCGCGTCTGGTGGAACTGACGCTCGGGGCACCGGCCGGCCTGGTTCCCGACCTGCCCGGGCCGACCGTGTACGGGATGGCCGATCTGATTCGCGGATACCTGCAGGCGACCGGAAGGCGTCGGCTGACGATGCCGGTCCGGATGCCGGGAAAGGCCGGCCGCGCGTACCGGGACGGCGCGAACCTGTCACTCGACGTCGCAGCGACGGGCAAGCGGACGTGGGAGGACTTCCTGGCCGCCTACGAGAGCATCTGACCGCCGACGTCGGCGAGTTTCCCGCGCAGGTCCGCCAGGGTCTTGGTCAGGAGCCGGGACACCTGCATCTGCGAGACACCCACCCGCGCGGCGATCTGCGACTGGGTCATGTTGCCGAAGAAGCGCAGGACCAGCACGGTGCGTTCGAGGTCGGGAAGTGATTCCAGTAGAGGTTCGAGGACCACGTGGTCCTCGACGTGTGCGAGGGCCGGGTCGAGGTCGCCGATCGTCTCCGACAGCGGGCGTTCGTTCTCGCCGAGCGGGAAATCGACGGAGAGGGTGCTGTACGCGTCGGCGACCCGGAGCCCCTGGACTACTTCGTCCTTGTCGATCCCGAGGGCTTCGGCCAGTTCGCTCGCCGTCGGGGCGCGTCCGAGTGTGGTGGTCAGTTCGGTCGTCGAGTTGGTGAGGGACAGGTGCAGTTCCTGCATGCTACGCGGGACACGCATGGCCCAGCCCGTGTCGCGGAAGTGCCTGCGGACTTCGCCGGTGATGGTCGGGACGGCGTAGGACACGAAGTTCGCGCCGCAGCGGGCGTCGAATCGGTCGACGGCCTTGACCAGACCGAGGCGGGCGACCTGGATCAGGTCGTCGAGTGGTTCTCCGCGACCGTGGAAGCGCCGGGCGATGTGTTCGGCGAGCGGCAGGCAACGTTCGATCAGTCGCTGTCGCAACACTTCGCGGCGGGGGTCGGAGGCGGCGAGCCGGCCGATGGCCTCGCACTGCGCGGGCACGTCACGGTACTGGTCGCGCTCGCGGCGCGCGGGCTCCGGGCGTTCCCGCCGTCGGTCTTCTGCTGCTGCGACCTCTGCCGCAGGCTTCGTGCGATGCGTCGGCGTCGTCCTCGAGGGGATGCGACGGATTTCGCAGGATGGTGCGACGAGCTGGGTGGACACATTCATGGCTCTGCCCTTCTCTGACCTGCCGGCATCGGCAATGGCGTCGCTATTCGACGAGTGCGGGTGAGGTGTCGGCGGCCTCGTCGGCGAACATCGCCTCGATCCGGGCCTTGATTTCCTCGGTGCTCATCGTTGCTCCGCCTCGCGAGGCAGTAGTGGTGGCGGAAGCGTGGGATGTGGAGCTGGCGGGCATGAGCGTTGTGTCCTGTCGGGTGCGAAGGGTCGGTGGAGAAAAGGTGGGCGGGCCGGCCGTCAGGTCGGCAGGGACGAGAGGAGAGTGAGCGCGCTGAGGGCCAGCGTGGCGATCAGGCCGCCGGCGATCGCTCCACCGCTACCTGCGCGGAGAACGAGGACTTCTCCGTCGTGGGGAGGGTTCTGCGCGTTGTGTGTGGTCATCGGTTCTCCTTGGTGTCCACCTCGTGGTGTGAACTTATCTGCGTTGAAGAATATAGATTTGTTCTACAGTCATAGCGCAGGAAGTTCAAGCGGAGTCAGCAAGATTGCTGCTCGAGGGGGGCGATCGCCGGAGGAGATCCGGATCAGGAAGAGATCAGAGGAAGCCGAGTGGCCGTCCGGGCCGCCGAGAACTGCGATGCGGGAGTGGGGAAAGCGCGGCACATGCAGGGCAGCGCGAACCTGTACCCCCTGCGGCACATTGTGTCCTTCTGGCCTTGATAAGATTGATGCGCCCTGAGAAGAAGGGAGATCCGGTGACGTCCTCTCATGTGCCGCTTCGTTCGCAGCGAGGTGTGTACGGGATCTCGGTAACGTCGGAACTGACGGGTATCGGGCCGCAGACGCTGCGCTTGTACGAGCGGCGAGGGTTGATCACACCGACTCGCACGGGCGGTGGCACACGCCGGTACAGCGAGGACGATGTCGCGCGCCTCCATAAGGTCACCGAACTCGTTGCCGCCGGTGTCAATCTGGTCGGAATCGGTCAGATTCTTCAGCTCGAAGCCGAGAATGCGATCCTCACGGCGCGAAACGCCGAGCTGGAGCAGCTCGTGCAGTCCGAGGTCCCTGGTCGCGCCTGAGCGGCGCTTACCGGCTCAGCTCGTGGACGGGTCGTTGGTGGCGTTGAACTCGTCGAACGATGCGTCGGCCGACTGCCATTTGCCCTCGGCCCGGATGTCGGCGAACGCGAGGTCGAACGCGTCGACCAGCCACGCGTGCTCGGCGGCGGCCAGCAGTTCGTCGGACGTGCCGTCGGTGACGCCCTGGTAGAGGCTGACCCGCCATTCGGACGTGTCCTCGGCGGTCTCGGTCAGTCCGTCGGCGGCGTTGAATGCGAGAAGGTAGCGGTTGTACTCGAAATCGACCCGGATCGCATAGCCCGTACCGGTGTTGACGACATTTGCCGGCCGCTGGGTGGCCGCGGCGAGCGCAGTGAGGGCATCGCGGTAGCGATCTGCGTGTTCCTGAGTGCGGGGCACCGTTTTCTCGTCTCTGGCGCAGAGGCCGTGGCACTGGCGGCCACGACACCTCCACGAACCCTGCCGGAGCGACCTCGGTTCGTGTTCGGTTCGGACCCGAGATTACGTCACCCGCTCCTGGTCCTCGCGGCAGCAGGCCGGGCATGAGCAGCCAGAGATGCAAAATCTATACCATCAGTTGCAGATTCGTTTCATGCGTTTGTTAACATCAGGTGTTCCTTGAGCAGAAGGGAGCCTGTTGTGACCATCGATGCCTTACCCCGCTCATGTCGCGGGGTCTACGGAATTGCAGTGACTTCGGAGTTGACGGGCATCGGCCCGCAAACTCTGCGGCTGTACGAGCGTCGCGGATTGCTGACGCCGGCCCGGACCAGCGGCGGCACCCGTCGATACAGCGATGACGATCTGGTCAGGTTGGCGCGCATTGCGCAGCTCATGGAGGACGGAGTGAACGTCCCGGGCATTCAGAGGATTCTCGCGCTCGAAGCCGAGAACGTGGATCTGGCGTCCCGGTTGGAAGGGTCGGAGGGCGGCTCGGCCGGAGAGTGATCCGTCAGGTTATGGGGGTTCGACCGATTTTCGGACCGACGTCGGTCTCCGCCTCCGGTTCTTCTCGAGCAGTGGGATCCCGTAGATGTGTCATCTGCGCTGGTCCCGGGTGGTTTCAGCGCCGCAATCCGCGCGTCGGCCGATTCTCTTGCTCGGACGGGTTGAACTTTACTGCTGAGTAGATAAGATGAAATCTGTATCAGCCAGAGCAGATAAGTTGACGACCCGATACGAGCCGCACGCACACGAACACAGAGTGTGACGCCGCGGCAGGGAGAGAACAAGCAATGGCCGAACCCGACACTGCCCGTGCAGTCGATGTCGTCAGCGCGCTACCGCTGTAAATCGCGAAACCCGGGCCCTGCACGAAGGCGCCGACAGCGTCGTCAGGCGAACGCCCTCTCGTGTACGCCCGCCTCTGGTCCGCACTCGACTCCAGACGGGAAATCGAACCATGACCCTTGCCCACAATGCACTCCGCACACGCACTCCCCGGCACGCGAAGAACCAGCAGGACGAGCCCGACCGCCGTTTCTCGCTCGGGACCGCTCTCGTCGCTGCACTCGTCGCCGCCGTGCCTGCGATGTCCGTGACCGGATCGGCGGTCCTCGCGGCCGTCACTGCCGGTTCCGTTCTGGCCGGCGTCCTACTCGCTGCCTATCTCATCTCCAGCCTGATCTGACCGCACCCCACGAACCGGAAGGACACACCATGACCATCACCACTGTCCCCACACTGATCACCCAGCTGCGCGCCGTACTCGATCTGACCAACACCGAAATCCAGGTTGCCGAAACCCACGTCGCGCAGGCGCGCACCGAGGCCGTGCGCCGAGAACTGACCGAGAACGCCGAGAACGGACGCCTCCGTGCAGAGGCGATCGAACGCGCCATCCGCGATCTCGGGGGAGTGCCGGAGATCGTCGGCCCGCTGCTCGGCCGGCTGGCAGCGGCGCTGAAGGCAATGGCGGAGCAGGCCCAGCCGTTCGACGAGGCCCTGCTCGGCGACCTCGCCCTCGAACACCAGCTGCTCGATCGCGCGCGGTACGTGAAGGCCCTCGCGACCACGGCCGGGAAGCAGGACGTCGTCCGGTTGGCCGATCGACTGGTCACCGCGCACGCCGCGACCGTCGACTGGTTGACCACGGTGCTCGCGGAGGAGGCGCTCGGTGGACCGGCGGCCCTGCGACGCACCCCGTTCCAGGCGGCGACCGGCGCCACGATCCGGCTGATCAACGTCCCCGTCTCGTGGTCCGCGCGCGGCATCGACCGTGCTCTCGACACGGCCCGCACCACCCCGCCGATGCTGAGCGCGTTGCTCGGGCGAGGCGCCCACGCGGGCGACGTCGCGGTGAAGACACTTGCCGCCTCGCGTGATGCCGCTCTCGAAACGGCCGAGCAGGTCACTCGCAACGAAGGCGCCGACGGAATCGCCGACGCGATTCATTCTGCACGCGCCGCCGGCGGCGTCCTGGAGGCGGACGAACTCCCGATCGCCGACTATGACGACCTCAACGTGTCCCAGGCCGTCGCCGCGGTCAAGGATCTGACCGATCCCTCCGACGTGCGCACCGTCGTCGCCTACGAGGAAGCCCACAAGGATCGTCAGGGCGTGGTCTCCGCGGCCCAGACTCGACTGGCCGGTATCGCCCAGGAGGTTGCCGGTATCGGTAACTGACGCAACACCGTCGGCGAACTCGCCGGTCCCGCAACCCGGGGCCGGCGGTTCGTCGTGTCGCGCTCAGCGGAGTCCGGCGAAGAACTCCCGGATGTCTGCGGTCAACCTCTCGGGCTCTTCGAGTGCGGCGAAGTGACCGCCGCGGTCCTCGACGTCGGTCCACCGTGTGATCGCGTGCTCCTGTTCGGCGTAGCGACGGATGCCGACGTCGTGGGCGAAGACGATGACCCCGGTGGGGATCCCGGACGCGGATTTGTCGGCGCCCCAAGATGATTCCCGCATGTAGCCGACATACGCGGACGAAGACGCGGTGTCGGTGAGCCAGTACAGCATGACGTTGGTGAGCAGACGGTCGATGCCGACGACATCGTGGGGGAGCGCCGCGCGGGGATACGTCCACTCGCGGAACTTGTCGACGATCCAGGCGAGCTGACCCACCGGCGAATCGGCAAGCGCGGCACCGAGAGTCGCGGGTCTCGTGGACTGGATGGAGATGTAGCCGAACTCCTCGGACATGAACCGGGACACCCGGTCCAGGCGGTCCTGTTCCAACGGTGACAGGCTCGCCCGCTCCTCATCGTCCAGCTCGTGGAACGGAACCCCGACGTTGCCGTTGAGATGCACCCCGACCACCGCGTCCGGGGCGATGCGGGCGACCTCGGGTGAGACGCCCGCACCGATGTCCCCGCCCTGGACCCCGTAGCGGTGGTAGCCGAGCCGGATCATCAGCTCTGCCCACGCCGCGGCGATACGGGCAGTGTTCCAGCCCGATTCGCGGACCGGTCCGGAGAACCCGAATCCGGGCAGCGACGGTACGACCACGTGGAAGGCGTCGGCGGGGTCGCCCCCGTGCGCTGCGGGGTCGGTAAGAGGTCCGATCACGTCGAGGAACTCGACGAACGAACCCGGCCAGCCATGGGTGAGGACGAGGGGCAGTGCGTCCGGTTCGGGTGAGCGCACTTGGAGGAAGTGGATGTTCTGACCGTCGATCTCGGTCACGAACTGCGGGATGGTGTTGAGCGATTTCTCCTGCGCCCGCCAGTCGAACTCGTCGCGCCAGTACGTGACGAGTTCGACCAGGTAGGACGTGGGCACACCGCTCGCCCAGTCGTCACCCGGGAGAGGTGTGCCGAACCGGGTTCGCGCGAGGCGATCGTCGAGATCGTCGAGTTGCTCCTGCGCGATGTCGATGCGAAACGGACGGATGGTCTTCGTCGTGTCGGTCATACCGAACACGCTATGAAGGATTGAGGACGGTTCCGGTCCTCGATTGCGAAGCCGGGTCAGCAGGCCCCGGTCTTGGCGGCGTCGTAGGCCTGGATCATCTGGTCCTTGCGCTCCTGCGGAGCGTCCTTCCACTCCGCCGTCTCGGCCGACTGGGTGAAGAGGTCGTCGAGGGCCTTCGTGCGGTCGAACGACTCGCCGCTCTGCTGCGCCCGCGCCTCTGCGCCGTTCGCGTACTGGAGCAGGCCTTTGCACAGGTCCGCGACGGCGGGCAGGTCTGCGGAGGATGCCTCGGTGGCCTCGGTCGTTGCGCTCGCCGGGGACTCGGCCTCGGTGGTGGTCGATTCGGAACTGCACGCCCCGAGCAGCAGGGCGGCAGGGATCAACAGCGCAACGATGGTTCGTGTCATGCGAAATACATACCAGAGGCACGTGTCGGGCGTTGTCGGCCGGTCGGTCCTATGCACGAAGCGGCAGTGCTCTCGCGAGCTGCCGGGCCGCCTCGCCCGGCAGCTCCCCCAGTTCGCCGATGACGACGTGATCGGCGCCGGCCGCGAGGTGGCTGTGGACCCGCGCGACGATCGCGTCGGCATCGCCCCATGCGACCAGGTCGTCGACGAGCCGATCGCTGAGTCCCGAGATGTCGGTGGCATCGAAACCCATCCGCCCGAAGTTGGCGGCGTAGCCGGGGACTCCGGACAGAAAACCGAGAGGGACGCGGGCTGCTTGGCGGGCACGCGCAGCGTCGGTGCCGAGCACCGTCATGAGCGAGACGACGAGCGTCGCGTCCGGACCGAGGATGCGGCGAGCTTCCGCGGTGTAGTCGGGGGTGACGAGGAGCAGGACGGCCCCCGCGGCCCTGTCCCGCGCGAGTTCCAGCTTGCGTGGGCCCAGTGCGGCAAGTAGTCGGCGCTCCGCCGGCACCGGTGGGTCGGACCGGTCGAGCCTGTCGAGGTACTCGTTCAGTGCCCGGAGCGGTCGCGGGATCTGCGGGCCGCCCAGTCCGACGACGAACCGGTCCGGCGTAGTGGTCTGCAGATCGGCGTACAGCTCGGCGACCGCATCGGCGTCGTAGACGTCGACCGGGATGATGCCGGTCGCGACGGGAATCGAGCCGGTCGCCCGGACGACGGCCGAGATCCGGTCCAGGCTGTCGATCTGACCGCCCCGCAGCCAGATCGCCGAATAGCCGAGGGATTCCAGCCGGGCCGCCTCGTCGAGGTGCGTCTCGTCCGGTGAGATGTCCAGGGAGATGCCGACGGGTCCGAGGCCTTCGATGCGAGTCATGACCCGACCGTAGAACCTCGAGTCACGTTCAGGTCAAGGCGTCAGGCGGGCCCGAGTGTGTAGTCGACGCCCGGACGGTCTCCCTTGCCCTTGAGCCACCGTCCCGGCAACTTGCCGGCGAGGTCGCCGAGCGGCCCGACGGCGGCGCTGAGAATCCCCACCGTTTCCTGCAGCAGGTCGATGCTGGCGCTCATCCGCTCGAGGTTGGGCGCCAGCGCCGTCAACGTTTCGGACAGCGCGACGATCTGGTCGAGTGGGCCACCCTCGGCGATGAGACGTTCGAACGCGCCACCCTCCGACAGCAGGGTCTCGAGGATGCCGTTCTCGGCGAGCGCCCGGTCCACGATTCCGCCCGGCGCCGTGAGCCGCTCGACCGCACCGTCCTGCGCGGTCAGCCGTTCGAGAGGTCCCTGCTCGGCGGTGAGACGGTCGAGCAGACCGTCCTTCGCGAGAAGCCGTTCCAGGGTGCCGTCCTCGGCGAGCACCCGGTCGAGCGGGCCGTCCTTGGCGAGCACCCGCTCGAGCGGGCCGCCCGGCTCGAGCAGACGTTCGAGGGTGCCGCCCTCCGAGGTGAGACGGTCGACGGGACCGCCTGGAGCGAGGAGACGGTCGAGCGGACCACCCGGCTGAAGGGCCTGCCCGAGCGGGCGGTCATTGGCCGCGAGCGACGACAGTTGGCTGATTACCTGCAACGGGCTCCCCGGGGTGCTCATCCCCGTGACCACACCGGTCCCGGCGACTGCCGTGCGGACGGTCATCAGGCTGGCTTCGGCGATTCCGAGGCCGACATCGGCCGCCGCGAGACCGACGCGCACCGGGAGGGTCATCAACGACACCAGGTTCATGGAATTACTGTAACCCGCGACACACAAGCATCGAGTGTCACGATCGGCTCAGTGCAGAACCTTCAGCCCCACGACGCATCCCACGATGCCGAGGATCAGCAGGATCTTCACCAGCGAGGAACTCTCGGCGCCGGTCACCATCGCGAACCCGACCGTGAGGGCCGCGCCGATGCCCACCCACACCGCGTACGACGTTCCGATGGGGAGACTGCGCATCGCGAACGCCAGACCCGCCATGCTGAGGATCAACGCGATGCCGAATACGACACTGGGTCCGAGTTTGGTGAAGCCTTCCGACCGGCCGAGGGCGGTGGCCCAGACGGCCTCCAGGATTCCCGACAGCACAAGGACGATCCACGCCATGACAAACCTCCGGGCACCGTCTTGTCGCTGGCCGGGTACGGTGCGCTCGTCCGGATGTCGTGTCGACGATTTCCACGGTACCCAACGAGGCACTCCGCGCCTGTGAGTGGTGAGCGAGTACACACACTCCTCGAACGCGCACGGGTCGCGAATGCGCCGATTATCTCGCAGATCGAGGTCGCCTCATTTATTGTCGAGCGAAACAGTGAATTCTGTGCATATACCACGGAAGATAACGAGGCACATCATGATGCTCGGACTGCTCGCCGCAATCAACAGCGCTTTCACCCTCGGGCTCGCCAACACGATCGGGACGTTCGGTGGAGTGGTACTCAACCTGAATGTCGTCGCCTGAACTTCCTGCCTGTCAAGACAACTCCGCTCCCGCAACCCCGCTGTCGGCTCGGCGGCGGGGTTGTCTCGTGTGCGGCGACCGGAGGCGCCGGCACGCGGAGCGCAACTTTCCCATCCTTGCCTATGTGCCGTGAGTT
This sequence comes from Rhodococcus sp. NPDC127593, assembly GCF_042671975.1. NCBI lineage: Bacteria > Bacillati > Actinomycetota > Actinomycetes > Mycobacteriales > Nocardiaceae > Rhodococcus > Rhodococcus sp. NPDC127593. The sequence continues at coordinate 193,971 of NZ_JBHXWI010000004.1, forward strand.
TCACCCTTTTTCGCCAAAGAAGAATGGCTGATTTTATTCAGGAAAATTGCTCGCGTGTGTCGCCGCTAATTCCCCGGAGTTGACCTAGTGTCATCCGCAACGCGCACGGACGGCGCGCAACTACCCCTTCGCAGGGGCGACGATGGAGGTCATGATGCTCGGACTGCTCGGGGCGCTCAACAGCGGTGTCACACTCGGCTTGGCCAACACGATCCTGACGTTCGGCGGCGTAGTGTTCAACCTCAACATCGTCGTGAACTGACGAGCGGAATCCCGCCCGCACGGGCCGGTGGTGCCGGCTCACAGGAATCTCCCAGGAAACCTACAGCGACGATCCAGCGTCACGAGTGATGATGGGTTCCGTGAATAAGAAGCCTGTCGAAGCCCGCGTCCTCGTCGTCGACGACGAACCGAACATCCTCGAGTTGCTCTCCGTGAGCCTGCGATTTCAGGGATTCGAGGTGGCGACGGCGTCGACCGGGGCCGAGGGACTCGACACGGCCCGCACGTTCCGCCCCGACGCCGTCATTCTCGACGTCATGATGCCGGGAATGGACGGGTTCGGGCTGCTCAAGCGCCTGCGCGCCGACGGTGTGGACGCTCCGGTGCTGTTCCTCACCGCCAAGGACGCGGTCGAGGACAAGATCAGTGGCCTCACCCTCGGCGCGGACGACTACGTCACCAAGCCGTTCAGCCTCGAAGAAGTGGTGACGCGGCTGCGCGTCATCCTGCGGCGCGCCGGCAAGGTGTCGGTGGAGGAGCAGTCCGCCCGCATCAAGTTCGCCGACATCGAACTCGACGACGACACGCGGGAGGTCTGGAAGGCGGGCGACCTGGTGTCGCTGTCGCCGACCGAGTTCACGCTGCTGCGGTACTTCATGGTCAACGCCGGCACCGTGCTGAGCAAGCCGCGGATCCTCGACCACGTCTGGAACTACGACTTCGGCGGTGAGGTCGGGGTGGTCGAGTCGTACGTGTCCTACCTCCGCCGGAAGGTCGACACGGGCGAGACGCCGCTGATCCACACCCTCCGCGGCGTCGGCTATGTGATGCGAGAACCGCGGCGATGACCGCGCCTGCGGCTCCGCAGGAGTCGGCCGAAGTGGTCGCCGCTGTCCCGAACGGGCTTGCGCGACGGTGGATTCGCGCGATGCCGCTACGCATCACCCTCGTCGGTGCCGTGCTCCTGCTCGCTGCGCTCGGGCTCCTCGCGTCCGGTGTCGCGGTGACGTCGGCGCTCGAGAATTCCCTGACCAACCGTGTCGATCACCAGTTGCACGAGGCGGCTCAGGGGTGGGCGAAGCCCGGCAAATCGCGCCCGCTGCCGCCGCCGGACGAACCGAACCCCGGCCGCCCGCCGAGCCCGTTCTACGTCCGCACGACGCTGGCGAACGGAACGGTCCTGCGCGAGATCAACGACGAATCCGTCTCCCCCGCACTGCCCGAGGACCCCGCGTCCGGGCCCGAGACGGTCGGCTCGACCGACAACTCCGACGTGCGCTGGCGGGTGCTGACGACGACCGCGCCGGACGGAACCGAGACCACCGTCGCGATGACGCTCACCGAGAACGACGAAACGGTGAACCGGCTGGTCGTGCTGCAACTCATCATCGGTGTGGTGGTGCTGATCGCGCTGGGAGTGGTCGCGTACTTCGTGGTGCGGCGCAGTCTGCGTCCCCTCGTCGAAGTGGAGGAGACCGCTGCGGCCATCGCGTCGGGTGACTTGCACCGCCGAGTTCCGGAACGGGACGATCGTACCGAGATCGGTCGACTGTCCGTGGCGCTCAACGGAATGCTCGCCCAGATCCAGCACGCATTCGCCGCCACCGAGGCGTCGGAGGAATCCGCGCGCCGCTCCGAGGAGAAGATGCGGCGATTCGTCGCCGACGCGAGTCACGAGCTGCGCACCCCGCTCACCACGATCCGCGGCTTCGCCGAGCTGTATCGACAAGGCGCGATGACCGACACGGAAACCCTGATGAGTCGCATCGAAGGGGAGGCGTCGCGGATGGGGCTCCTCGTGGAGGATCTCCTCATGCTCGCCCGGCTCGATGCCCAGCGTCCCCTCGAGACCCGGCCCGTCGACCTGCTGTCGGTGGCCTCGGACGCCGTGCACGGGGCACGCGCCGTCGCCCCCGATCGGTCCATCGCGCTCGACGTCCGCCCCGGACCAGGGACACCCGAGGTGATCGGTGACGAGGCCCGGCTGCGGCAGGTCCTCGGCAACCTGCTCGCCAACGCCGTCAAACACACCCCCGCCACCGCGGACGTGACGGTGCGGCTGAGCACCGCCGAACACAGCGTCGTGCTCGAGGTGGCCGACACCGGACCCGGCCTCAGCGAAGAGGACGCGGCCCGGGTGTTCGAGAGGTTCTACCGCACCGACGCCTCCCGCACCCGGGAGAGCGGCGGCAGCGGGCTCGGCCTGTCGATCGTGGCGGCCCTCGTCGCCGCCCACCGAGGGTCGGTGACCGTCGACAGCCGGCCCGGCGAGGGTGCCACCTTCCGGGTGGAACTGCCGCGGTCGAGCTGACCGTCAGTCGGGGACGTTGTCCCCGTGCCCGAGTTCGCGCAGCGCGGCCTTGAGCTTTGCCTGCGCCTCGTCGAGCGATTCCCGGGACGGATTCTGCTCGGCGTTGCTGATGTTGAAATCGCCGAGGTCGTAGGCCGGGAAAACGTGCACGTGCAGGTGCGGCACCTCGAGGCCGGCGATCAGCAGACCCGCCCGCGGTGCGTCGAACGCGGGGCGGACGGCCTGCCCGATCGTGCGGGCGACGTCCATGACCTTCGTCCAGATCGCACCGTCGACGTCCTGCCACTGGTCCACCTCCTTGCGAGGTACGACGAGGGCATGGCCCTGCGTGACGGGGGCGATGGTGAGGAACGCGACGACGTCCTCGTCCTCCCACACGAAACGTCCGGGCAGATCTCCGTTGATGATGGCGCTGAATACTGATCCCATGGCCGCCATTATGCGGCTTCGCCCCCCGTGAGTACTTATCAACCACCCGCGGTTAATAAGTACTCACGGGCGCGAAGCGCACAGGAAACTCCCAGCCTCCGTCCAGAGTCATCGGAGCGTACGGGACGAATCTTGGACGCATGACGACGAATTCCCTCTCCCGCGCACCGGGCGCCATGGGACGACTCGAGACCCCCGAAACCTCAGAGACTGCGCCCGTGCTCGACGTTGTCGTGCCGGTCTACAACGAGGAAGCCGGACTCGAACGTTGCGTGCGCCGGCTGCGGCGGCACCTCGACGAGAACGTTCCCTACTCCGCCCGCATCACCATCGCCGACAACGCCAGCGTCGACGCCACCCTCGCCGTTGCCCACCGGCTGGCCGCCGAGGTCGACGGCGTCCTCGTCGTGCACCTCGACGAGAAGGGGCGGGGCCGCGCTCTGCGTGCGGTGTGGAGTGCCTCCGACGCCGAGGTGGTGGCGTACATGGACGTGGACCTGTCGACGGACCTCAACGCCCTGATGCCGCTCATCGCGCCCTTGCTGTCGGGGCATTCGGACCTCGCGATCGGCTCCCGTCTCGCCCGCTCGTCGCGGGTGGTCCGGGGGCCGAAGCGCGAGTTCATCTCCCGCAGCTACAACCTCATCCTCCGCAGTGCGCTGCACGCGCGGTTCTCCGACGCGCAGTGCGGGTTCAAGGCGATGCGGGCGGACGTCGCGCAGCGGCTGCTGCCGCTGGTCGAGGACACCGGATGGTTCTTCGACACCGAGCTGCTGGTGCTCGCGGAACGCGCCGGGCTCCGCATCCACGAGGTCCCCGTCGACTGGGTGGACGACCCGGACAGCCGCGTCGACATCGTCGCGACCGCTGTCGCCGACCTCAAGGGCGTGTGGCGGGTGGGCCGTGCCCTGTCCACCGGATCGCTGCCGATCGGCAGCCTCCGCGACAGCTTCGGACGCGAGCCGCTGGTGCCCGGAGTTCCCCGCGGCATGGTCGGGCAGCTGGCCCGGTTCGCCGTGATCGGCGTGGCGTCCACCGTCGCGTACGCGCTGCTCTACCTGCTCCTGCATCCGATCATGGGCGCGCAGTGGGCCAACGCCGTCTCACTCCTCGTCACTGCCGTGCTCAACACGGCCGCGAACCGCGCGTTCACGTTCGGTGTCCGCGGATCCGAGGGTGCGGCCCGGCATCAGATGCAGGGCCTGCTCGTGTTCGCCTTCGGACTGCTGCTCACCAGCGGTTCGCTGTACGTCCTCCATTCGGCGGCCCCGGACGTGTCCAAGCACGTCGAACTCGCCGTCCTCGTTCTCGCCAATCTCGTTGCCACCATCAGCCGTTTCATAGCCCTTCGCTGGGTGTTCCGGAACGCACGCCCCGAAGGAGTTCATGCATGACGACGACCCTCGAACAGCCAAAGGTCGAACCGGCCGAACCACCTCCCGCCCGGAGGCGGTGGGAGCCCTGGGCACTCGCCGCACTCCTGGTCGGGACCGCGGTCGCGTACATCTGGGGGCTCGGCGCCTCCGGCTGGGCCAACTCGTTCTACGCCGCCGCGGTCCAGGCGGGTTCGGAGTCGTGGAAGGCGTTCTTCTTCGGATCCTCCGACGCCGCCAACTCCATCACCGTCGACAAGCCCCCGATGTCGCTGTGGCTGATGTCGCTGTCGGTCCGGGTCTTCGGGCTCAGCTCCTGGGCGATGCTGGTTCCGCAGGCCCTGCTCGGCGTCGGTTCGGTCGCCCTGCTGTACGCCACGGTGAAGCGGTGGTTCGGCGCCCCGGCGGGTCTGCTCGCGGGTCTCGTGCTCGCGCTGACGCCGATCGCGGTGCTGATGTTCCGGTTCAACAACCCCGACGCCCTGCTGGTGCTGCTGATGATCGCGTCCGTGTGGGCGATGCTGCGGGCCGTGGAGGATGGACGCACCCGGTGGATGGTGCTGACCGGCGTGTTCGTCGGTTTGGGGTTCCTGACCAAGCAGCTTCAGGTGATGCTCGTCGTGCCGCCGCTCGCTCTGACCTATCTCTTCGCGGGACCGCCGAAGTTCGGCAAACGCCTCGCCCAGTGCTTCGCGGCGCTCGGCGCGATGATCGTCTCCGCCGGCTGGTGGTTGCTGATCGTCGAACTGTGGCCGGCGTCGTCGCGGCCCTGGATCGGTGGTTCGCAGAACAACTCGATCCTCGAACTCACGCTGGGTTACAACGGTCTCGGCCGGTTGAACGGTGAGGAGACCGGCAGTGTCACGCCCGGCGGCGGCAGTCGCGGGGACGCCGCGACTGCCATGGGTGGTGCCGGTGAGGCGATGGCGGGCGGCGGCATGCCCGCAGGCGGCCCCGGTGGCGGCGGCGGAATGTGGGGCAGCACCGGCATCACGCGCATGTTCGAATCGGCTCAGGGCGGTCAGATCGCCTGGCTGATCCCGGCCGCACTGATCCTGCTGGTCGCCGGTCTCGCACTGCGCGGCAGGGCGCCTCGCGTCGACACCCAGCGTGCGTCGTTCCTCGTGTGGGGTCTGTGGCTGCTCGTCACCGGACTGACGTTCAGCTTCATGGCGGGCATCTTCCACGCGTACTACACAGTCGCTCTCGCACCGGCTGTGGCCGCGCTGGTGGCGATCGGTTCGGTGACGCTGTGGCGTCGACGGGACGCCCTGTGGGTGCGGGCGGTCCTCGCCGTGACACTGCTGGCCACCGCCGCCATGTCCTGGGTTCTGCTCGGACGCAGCGCGTCGTTCGTGCCGTGGCTGAAGTGGGCCGTGGTCGTCGTCGGAGTTGTCGCCGCGGTTGCCGTGCTGATCCCGGCGCTGACCCGAGGCCGGATCGCCGCCGTGGTCACGCTGGCCGCGCTGTTCACCGGGCTCGCCGGACCGACGGCCTACGCCGTCGACACCATCGCGACGCCGCACACCGGTTCGATCGTCTCGGCCGGACCCAATGTCGAAGGCGCCCGCGGAGGCCCCGGCGGAATGGGTGGCCCCGGCGGCATGGACGGTGCCGGACGCGTGGGCGGCCGCACCGACGGTGCCGCGGTGCCCACCGCGCCGGGCGGTGTCGTTGCGGGCGCAACGGACGGTGCGGCGGCAGCTGCCACCGACGGCATGGGCGGTATGGGTGCCATGGGCGGCGCCGCCGGGGGACTGCTCTCCGGTAGCGATCCGGGCGCGGAACTGGTGACGTTGCTCGAACAGGACTCCGGCAACTACACCTGGGTCGCCGCGGCCATCGGATCCAACAGTGCGTCCGGCTACCAGCTGGCCACCGAGGACCCGGTCATGCCGATCGGCGGGTTCAACGGCAGCGATCCATCACCCACGCTGGAGCAGTTCCAGCAGTACGTGGCGGACGGCAAGATCCACTACTTCATCTCCGGCGGCCGTGGCGGCGGAATGGGTGGCGACGGCACGGCGTCGGAGATCTCCACCTGGGTGCAGGAGAACTTCACCACCGTCACCGTCGACGGCGTGACCCTGTACGACCTCACGTCCTGATCGAAACCGGCTGTGCGCACTCGTTCACCGTTCGCGGTCGACAAGTGCGCGCAGCTGTTTCAGACGTCGAACGAGATTTCGGGCGTGCGGCAGATGAGCAACCTCCGCACGAGGCCCGAATCGTCGAGCTGTGCCGAGGTGTTGAACGAGGCCTCGAATTCGCCGTTTCGGGTGGTGCGTCCCAGAGCCAGCTCGAGCTCTCCCACACGAGCACCCGCGAGGACCTCGTGTACGAGCACACTCTTCTCGCGTTGCTGCAGGTACCCGATCAGGCCTGCTCGATCCCCGACGAACTCGGCGGCATTACCGTCTCCGGTGGAGAATTGAATCGACATCCGGAAATCGTCGCTGATCATGGTCAGGACGCGGTCGGGATCGTCCGAATCCATGATCGCGAACCACGCGACCAGCGCGGGCGTCGGACAAGTGGTCTCGGTCAGGTCAGTCGCGCTTCCCATGGGCCAACTCCTTTGTGAGAATGCTGAATTCCGTGTCGAAGGACACCTCGTACGCATCGATGGCACCCTCGCTGTCGAGGTGCATCGCGGCGAGGAAGTAGCCGGTTGTCTTCACGTCGTTCTCGACGACGGAACCGTAGGCGAACTGGACGTCGCCGGCGCTGCTCGTTCGGAGCAGCACGTGTCGTCGATCGACCGGGGGCCGTCCCCTGAGGTAGTCGAGCATGTCGGCGCGGCTGTACCCCCGGCGGACGGTACCCGGGAGGACTATGGCGAACTCGATCGATTCGTCGAGCAAGGCAACCGCGTCTTCGGTCCGGCCGCTGTCGAGGATCGCGTAGTACCGCTCGATCACGAGTGCATCGGTCATGAAATGAACTTAGTTCAAACTGCCGGGCGTTGTCGAGAGTCCTTGCCGAAGCAGCTCCGGCGAAACTAAACTGAACTCACGTCAATTTGAGGAGAGTTCCATGCCGTCGCCCCATTCCCGCCCCTGGCCCGAGACCGAACCCCCGGCGATGACGCCTGTCGCCGAGCACGACGATATCCGGGCCGTAGTCCGCCAATTGCTGGATCGGCATTCGACGCTCGAGGCCGGCCGCCTCGCCGCCGAGTCCGAAATCGGCTATTCCCCCGAGTTGTGGTCGCTTCTCGTCAAGGAGATGAACGTCGCCGCCCTGACGGTGCCGGAGGATCGCGGGGGCCTGGGTTACGGCATGGTCGAACTCGGGATCGTTCTCGAAGAATGCGGGCGCGCGCTGGTCGGCGAACCCGTACTCACGTCCGCGACACTGGGAGTGCACGCCCTGCTCGCTGCCGAGAGGTGCCCGCAGGTCGACGAACTGCTGGGACAAGTCGTCGAGGGCGAGCTCGTCGCAACCGTGACAGCCCTGTGCTCGGAGACCGATTTCGTCGACGCCACCCGAGCCGGAGGCCGCTGGTCGGTGTCCGGCCGCGCGACCAATGTCGTGCAGGGTGGCGCGGCCGATATCGTCGTGCTACTCGGGCGTGGTGACGAGGGGCCCGGCCTCTACGCGGTCGATCTGCGTACAGCCCCGGTACGGCGCTCGGAGCTTCCGGTCATCGACCCCAGTCGGCGGCAGGCGAATCTGCTCTTCGACGACGCCGAGGCGGTACGTCTCGTCGGACCCGCCGACGCACTGCGGACGGCCGCATCGCTGCGGAGCCTCGGAGTGATCGGCCTGGCCTGCGAACATGTGGGAATTGTCGACCGATTGCTCGAAAGCACAAGGGAATACACGGTGCAACGCCACCAGTTCGGGCGGGCGATCGGCTCCTTCCAGGCCGTGAAGCATCGATTGGCGAACACCCTGGTCGAGTTGGAGAAGGCTCGATCGGCGGCGCGATATGCGGCCGCCGTCTTCTCGGAAGACCCGGACTCCGCGGCGCTCCCCGCCGCGGTCGCGGGAGCAATCTGCACCGAGGCCGTGATCGCCACCGCCCACGAGGCCGTGCAATTGCATGGCGGTGTCGGCTTCACCTGGGAACATGCGGCGCATTCCTACGTTCGCCGCGCCCTCGGAGACGAACCGCTGCTCGGGGATTCGCGGGCGCATCGCAGTCGTATCGCGGATCTCGTCGGGCTCTGACGTCGGGTCGCCTGCCGGCGGCTGAATCGAAAACTCTTTTCCCGCGCTATTGACGGAACAACTCCCACCCAGTAGAACTGAAGTGAATCCAGTTCAGTTTATCCCTCGAAAGGACACCGACATGGTGGACACCGACCACATCGTGCTCGAGAAGGACGGCGACGTCGCCCGCGTGTGGCTCAACCGCCCGCACAAGAAGAACGCGGTCACCGTCGAGCTGCTGCATCGCCTCGACGAGATCATCGTGGAGGTCGACAACGACCCCAACCTCAAGGTGCTGGTCCTGCGTGGACGTGACGGCACCTTCTGCTCGGGCTTCGATCTCGACGAACTGCGGGAGAAGTACGTCGGCTCCACCACCGCGATGGACGTCGCCGTGCTGTCCGCCCGGGTGTGCGACCGCTTGTACTCGATGAACACGCCGTCCGTCGCGGTCCTCGAAGGCTTCGTCACCGCAGGCGGTTTCGAGCTCATGATCTCCTGTGACTTCGCCATCGCCGCCGAGGACGCCCGTATCGGCGATTTCCACATCCGTCGCGCGCTGTTCGGCGGGGCAGGCCCGATCTACCGGCTCCCGCGGATGATCGGCATTCGGAAGACCAAGGAGCTCATGCTGACCGGCAAGCTCCTGACCGGCAAGGAGGCGGAGGCCTTCGACCTGATCAACGCCTCGGCGCCGGCCGAAGACCTCGACAAGCTTCTCGCCGAGTTCATCGCCCCGATCGTCGACAAGAGCCCGTTCATGATGAAGCTCACCAAGATGTGCATCGACCGCGGCCTCGACGCGGACATCCAGTCACTGATGGTGATGGAGCACCTCGCCGTCGGCAATGCGCTGCAGTCCGAGGACGCACGAGAAGGCGTGAACGCCTTCCTCGAAAAGCGTGATCCGGTCTGGGTCGGTCGCTGATCCGATACCGACGACGAATCCCGAGGAGAGAATGAGGATGGGCGAGACACATACCGCGCCGGCGCTCGGCGCGAGCCGGTGCTCCCACTGCTCGACTGTCGCGTTCCCGGCCACCAGCCTGTGCTCGCAGTGCTCACGACCGGCGATGTCGCCGTTCACGCTGAGCACACGCGGAACGGTCTGGGCGTACACGGTTCAGCGGTTCGCCCCGAAATCCCCGCCGTACGTCCCGCCGCCGAACGGTTTCGCACCGTTCGCCGTCGGATACGTCGAACTCCCCGAGGGAATCAAGATCGAAGCCGTGCTCGAATGCCACGACTTCGACGAGTTGGACGACGGGGCGCCGGTGACCTTGATCGCCACGGCGCCGGTGCCCCGGTTCGCCACCGATGCCTATCTGAAGGAGATCCGCTGATGTCCACCGTGTCGATCATCGGGGCCGGACTCTCGAAATTCGGACGTCAGCCGGACAAGAGCGGTCGCGGGCTGGCCCTGGACGCGATCGCGTCCGCCTTGACCGACGCAGGCATCGCGTGGACCGATGTTCAGGTCGCATTCGGCGGCAGCGACGGATCCGGGCTCGCCGACACCCTGGTCGCCGAACTCGGGCTCACCGGCATACCCTTCACCAACGTCAAGAACGGTTGCGCGACCGGCGGTAGCGCGCTGGTGTCGGCCGTCAACGCGATTCGCGCGGGCGCCGCCGACATCGCACTCGCGGTCGGCTTCGACAAACATCCGCGCGGCGCCTTCGACCCGGCACCGCAGGATTGGGGCCTGCCCGTCGGTTACGGCGAGGCGGGCCTGATGGTCACCACCCAGTTCTTCGGCATCAAGATCGCGCGGTACATGCGCGAACACGGGATCAGCGCACCTACGCTCGCCGCCGTGGCGGAGAAGGCGTATCGCAACGGCTCGCTCAATCCGAATGCCTGGCGTCGCGAACCGATGTCCGCTGAAGTGATCGCCGCAGCGGACATGGTCAACGACCCACTCACGCGATACATGTTCTGTTCTCCCGGCGAGGGCGGTGCCGCCGTCGTCGTGGCGAGTGAGGCCGCCGTCCGGCGCCTCGGCGGGAGGCCCGTGCAACTGCGCGGAATCTCGGCGGGCACCCGCCGATTCGGCTCCTTCGAGGTGTTCGGTCCGTCGATACAGGGCGAGGGAACCCCGTCGAGCGTGAGCACGTCCACCGCCACCGCCGCATTCGAGCAGGCCGGACTCGGCCCGTCCGACGTCGATGTGGCGCAACTCCAGGACACGGAGAGCGGCGCCGAGATCATGCACATGGCCGAGTGCGGATTCTGTGAGCACGGCGAACAGGAGAAGCTGATCGCCGCGGGCGAGACGGAGATCGGTGGCCGGATCCCGATCAACACCGACGGCGGATGCATCGCCAACGGGGAGCCGATCGGCGCCTCCGGCCTCCGGCAGATACACGAGATCGTCACGCAGTTGCGCGGGGAGGCCGGTGCCCGACAGGTTCCCGGACACCCGCGCATCGGATTCACCCACGTCTACGGTGCGCCCGGAATCAGCGCCTGCACCGTCCTGTCCGTCTGAGGAAGAGCCATGAATCAAGCAACGATGCCCGACATGGACCAGTTCGTGGATGATGCGCGGGCGTGGCTGAGAACTGTCGCCGAACCACGCACCCAGATCAAGTGGGGGGTGGGGTCCGACTCGGTCGCCGTCTTCGAGAATTGGACCGCAGAGCAGGAGCGCGACGAGACCGACCATATCCGGGCGTACGAGCAGACGAAGTTCGACGCCGGCTGGGGCTCGATGAATTGGCCGGACGAGTACGGTGGCCGTGGCCTGCCGATGTCCTACGTTCTCGCGTTCCGGCGGGAGGAGAACGCGTTCGACGTGCCGCGCCGGACCGAAATGTTCTCGGTGACGCAGCAACTGGTCGCGCCGGCGATCGCCCAGTGGGGAACACCGGCACAGTGCGAGCGATATGTGCGTGCGATGCTTCGTACCGATATCATTGCCTGTCAGCTGTTTTCGGAGACCGAGGCCGGATCCGACCTTGCCGCCGTCCGGACGAGGGCAGTCGAACAGGACGGCCGGTGGACCATTACCGGGCACAAGGTCTGGACGTCCGGCGCCCGGGTCGCCGACGTGGGGGTCGCGGTGTGCCGCACCGACCCCGACGCGCCCAAACACGCAGGACTCACGGTGTTCCTGATCCCGATGGACGCTCCCGGAGTCACCGTCCGGCCGATCCGCCAGATGACCGGGGGCAGTTCCTTCAACGAGGTCTACCTCGACGGCGTCGAACTCTCGGACGACTACCGCTTGGGGCCGGTGGGGGAGGGCTGGCCGGTCGCCTTGACGGTGCTGGCAGCCGAGCGACTCGACGCCGGGAACCTGGGTCTGGCCAACGCCGATCACGCCGTCGAACTCGCCCGTCACCTCGACCGGCAGCTGACCGAAATCGAGCGTGACAAGGTCGCGGATCTCGTGACGCGCAGCTACGTCCAGCGGGTGACCGGTATGCGGGTGGCCGCGGCAGTGGTCGCAGACAAGGACCCCGGTCCCGAGGCATCGGTGGGTAAGTTGCTCGCCACGGACACCATGGCACGTACGTCGGAGGTCGTCCGGCTGTTGCTGGGGCGCGATCTGATTGCCGACTCGGGCGAGTGGGGAACGTTCGCATGGACGGAACATGTGCTCGGCGCGCCCGGGTACCGGATCGCCGGCGGCACCGACGAGATCCAGCGCAACATCCTCGCCGAGCGTGTTCTCGGTCTGCCGAGGGAGTCGCGCCGATGACCACGAACAGCACGCTCGGCGACCGGGTAGCCCACCGCCTGCGTGAGCAGAGCCCGGGCCTGGACGTCGGAACACTCGAGCCGCTGCTCGGCGGGCATTCCGGTTTGACGTACAAAGTGCAGACCAGCGACGGCGACCTCGTGGTCAAGGCGGTTCCCGAGGGGCAACGCCCCATCGGACGACACGACATGGTGCGCCAGGCGCGGATCATGGAAACACTCGGTGCGACCGAGGTTCCGGTGCCCCGGATCGTCGCCGTCGACGAGGACGGGCCTGCGTGGTTCGCGATGGAGTGCGTGGCCGGGGAATCACTCGAGCCGGTGCTCGATTCCCCTCCGGTCGAACCGGCTGTCGCGGCAGCCCGGATGCGCCGGGCCGCCGCGGTCCTGCCGCTGCTGCACGCGGTGCCGGTCGACACGATCCCGGCGGCCGGGGATCCCCTGTCGCCCGGCGCGGAGCTGGCGCGGTGGAAACGCACCCTGGACGCCGTTCCCCCCGACCTGGTCAGCGGCGGCGACGAACTCCTGCGCCTCCTCGCCGCCGATCTCCCCGACGCGCTGGCACCGACGTTGGTGCACGGCGACTACCGGCTCGGCAACATCATTGCGCGTGACACCGAGCCCGCGGCACTGATCGACTGGGAGATCTGGAGCCTGGGCGATCCGCGGGTCGAACTGGGCTGGTTCCTCGTCTTCGCCGACGGTGCGAACTTTCCCGGGGTGGGGCGCGCGGTGCCGGACCTGCCGTCCGAGGACGAACTGATCGCCCTCTACACCGGGGACCACCCGGCGCTGCCGGACATGAACTGGTTCAACGCGCTCGGCCGCTTGAAGATGGCGGCGATCATGGGCCACAACCTCCGCCGGCACCGAGAGGGCCGCCACCACGACCCCGACCAGGAACGGCTGCCCGACACCATCTCGCAGCTCATCCGCAGCGGGACCGCGCTACTTGCCTGATCAACCTCCGTTCACCGCGTGACGCGATGAAGGAACAGAGAGGACCTCACGTGGACTTCGAATACTCCGCGCGCACCGAGCGACTGCTCGAGCAGCTGCGGAACTTCATGGAAGAGCACGTCTATCCGGCCGAGGCCGTGTACGACGAGCAGATCAAGTCGAACGACAACCCACACGAGCAGCCCAAGGTCATGCTGGACCTGCAGGCGAAGGCCCGCGAGCTCGGTTTGTGGAATCTCTTCATGACGCACGGTGGGTGGGGCGCCGGTCTCACCAACCTCGAGTACGCCCCGCTCGCAGAGTTGGTCGGACGCTCGGTGATCGGCAACGAAGCCATCAACTGTTCGGCACCCGACACCGGCAACATGGAGATCCTCGCCATGTACGGCACCGAGCAACAACAGTCGCGGTGGCTCGCGCCGCTCCTCGACTGCACGATCCGGTCGGCGTTCGCCATGACGGAACCGGATGTGGCGAGCTCCGACGCAACGAACATCACCTCGACCATCCGCCGGGACGGCGACGAGTACGTCCTGAACGGCCGGAAGTGGTACACCTCAGGCATTCTCGACCCCGATTGCAAGCTCGTCATCTTCATGGGCAAGTCCGATCCCGAGGCTCCGACCTACCGGCAGCAGAGCATGATCCTGGTGCCTGCGGATTCCCCCGGTATCGAGGTCCTTCGCGATCTGCCCATGTTCGGATACCGGGACCGGCTCGGTCACGGCGAGGTCCAGTTCACGGACGTCCGGGTGCCGGCCGATCACATGCTCGGCGCCGAGGGGGACGGTTTCGCGATCGCGCAGGGCCGGCTGGGGCCGGGGCGCATGCACTACGCGATGCGAGCGATCGGCATGGCCGAGCGCGCCCTCGAGATGATGTGCCGACGAGCTCTGCAGCGCAATGCCTTCGGCGCGCCGCTCGCCGATCGCGGTGTGGTACGGGAGTGGATCGCGCGCAGCCGGATGGAGATCGACCAGATCCGGCTGCTGGTTCTTCAGTCGTCGTGGCTGATGGACACCCGCGGCAACGCCGCGGCCCGCTCGGAAGTCGCCGCGATCAAGGTTGCGGCCATGGAAGTCGCTCATCGAGTGGTCGACCACGCCGTCCAGACCTACGGCGCGGCAGGGGTGAGTGACGACACGATCCTCGCCCGGCTGTATGCGATCACCCGGGCTCTGCAGATCGCCGACGGCCCCAACGAAGTCCATCTGCGCACCATTGCGCGCCTCGAACTGAAGAAGTACGCATGAACGCGACGCGAGAACTGACAGGCAAGGTCGCACTCGTCACGGGGGCCACCCGAGGGCTCGGATACGCCATCGCCAGCGGGCTGGCCGCCGCGGGTGCCACCGTGATCGTGTCGAGCCGCAAGGAGGACGCGTGCATCTCCGCAGCCCTTGCGATCACCCGTGAGACCGGTGGCATCGCCGAACCGCTCGCACTGCACGTCGGGAAGTGGGAAGCGATCGAACTCGCGGTCGACCACATTCTCACGCAGTTCGGCAGCCTCGACATCGTCGTCAACAACGCCGGTATCGCGCCCCTGTCACCGAACCTCGAGTCGGTGTCCGAGTCGCTCTTCGACAAGACGATCGAGGTCAACCTGAAGGGCCCGTTCCGGCTCATGGCGGTGGCCGGTGCCAGGATGAGCGCGGCCGGAGGCGGCTCGATCATCAACATCTCGAGCATCGGCGCGCTGCGGCCCAGCCCGCCGGAAGCGATGTATGCGGCATCGAAGAACGGCCTCAACGCGCTGACGATGGCCTTCGCTCAGGAATACGCGCCCCGGGTGCGGGTGAACTGCATCATGCCGGGCGGATTCGCGACCGACATGGCGGCGGACTGGGACGACGAGTTCGTCGGCAAGATCGTCGACCGACTCCCCGCCGGCCGCCTGGGGCGCCCTGATGAAATTGCGGGCCTCGTAGTGCATCTGGCCGGCGACCGTGCCGGCTACACCACGGGCGCCGTCATCCCCGTCGACGGCGGGCGCACCGCCGTCTACTGACGCGCGCGTGCCATAAACACGAGTAGGAGCCAATTACATGCAGGTACCCGACCTGTTCCAGCTGAGCGGTCGCGTCGCCGTCGTCACGGGTGCATCCTCCGGGTTGGGAACGGGATTCGCGCGGACGCTGGCGTCAGCGGGCGCGACGGTCTTCGCGGCCGCCCGCCGTGTCGAGCGCCTCGCGGCACTGGCCGACGAGGTCGAGGGGGTCGTCCCCGTCGAGTGCGACATCACCGTGGACTCGGACCGGCGCTCGCTGGTCGATCGGGTACTCGCGGAGGCCGGACGAATCGACGTCCTCGTCAACAACGCGGGCAGACCCGGCCGGCCGAACGCCGAGGACGAGAGCCCGGAGGAATTCTCCTCGATTCTCGACGTCAATCTGGCCGCGGGATTTCACCTCGCCACGTGCGTCGCCTCGGCCACACCGGCGGGCGAGGCAGCGTCGATCATCAACATCTCCTCCGTCGTCGGGCTCGTGTCGACGGCACCCATCGGCGGCGCGAGCTATGCGGCATCGAAAGCCGGCGTGCTCGGGCTGACCCGCGAACTCGCCGGGCAGTGGGGCAGGCGTGGCATCCGCGTGAACGCCATCGTGCCGGGCTGGTTCGACACGGAAATGACCGATGGATTGTTCAGCAACCAGCGCTCGGCGGACTGGGTGCGCCGCAACACGATGCTCGCCCGCGGTGGACGCCCCGGCGAAGTGGACGGCGCTGTCCTCTTCCTGGCGTCGGACGCGTCGTCCTACGTCACCGGCCAGACCCTGGTGGTCGATGGCGGCTGGACCGCCCGGTAGGCAAAGGTGACACTCATGGCAGTTCCGACAATGCAGGCAGTACGCCTGACCGGCTGGGGTGACGGAGCGCGGGTTGTGCGCATCCCGGTTCCCGAACCGCAGGGGCATCAGCTGCTCCTCCGGGTCGAGGCCGCCGGGCTGTGCAGATCCGATCTGCATGTGATGGACGCACCCGCGGGAGTATTCGACTATCCCCTCCCGTTCACGCTCGGGCACGAGGTGGCGGGAACCGTCGTCGGTGCAGGCCCGGAGGCCGACGAGTCCTGGATCGGTGAGTCCGTCGTCGTCCATGGTGTCTGGTCGTGCGGGCGATGCCGCAACTGCCGCCGAGGCCGCGAGAACTATTGCTTCGAACTGGGCCCACGCGACGACGGTCGTCTCACCGCGATCGGCAACGGCATCGGCTACGACGGTGGTCTGGCCGAAACCATGATCGTTCCATCGGGGCGGTGTCTGGTCCGCACCCACGGGCTCGCCCCCGAGAGCGCCGCCCCACTCGCCGATGCCGCCCTGACGGCGTATCACGCAATCCGCACCAACCGGGACCTCCTGGGCGCCGACTCCGTTTCCGTGGTCGTCGGTGTCGGGGGACTGGGCCACATCGCGGTCCAGGTTCTTCGCGCACTGGGCGCGGGAACGATCATTGCGGTCGATCCGCGTAAGAGCTCACGCGACCTTGCACGTCGGCTGGGGGCGGACGTGGCGGTTTCGGACATCGCGGAGGTTGCGACATCTCGGCCCGGCATCGCCCGACGTCACTGCGCTGACGTGGTCTTCGATTTCGTGGGAGCGCCGGACACGATGGAATCGGCGGCACAGTTGCTCGCCCCCGGGGGCCGGCTGGTCACCGTCGGCAGCGCCGGCGGTCGGCTCACGGTGGGCAAAGACGTCGGACTCGCGACGGGCTGGCAGGTGACTGCGCCGTTCTGGGGAACGCGCGCAGATCTCGAAGCCGTGGTCGACCTCGCAAACCGAGGTCTGCTGGCGGTCGAGGCGACTGCGTACCCGTTGGACGATGTCCTCGACGTGTATTCGAAGTTGCGGCGCGGCGAGATCACGGGGAGGGCCGTCGTGATTCCGTGACCGACGAAAGCTGGGTACGGTGCGTGTCATAGTCAATAATGAAACTAGTTCACTTCAATGGAAGGTCGGCGGAATGTGGGAGCTGGCACGCGAATTCGTTGCTCGCGCAGCGAATTCTCCGGATGACATCGCAGTCGTCGATGCAACGGGGGAGCACACGATGGCGGAGGTTGTCGCGGCGGCAACCGGGCTCGCCGCCCAGCTGGACGCCGCGACGGGTGGCTCGCCGACGGTGCTGGTGCAGGCCGACAACACGTGGCGCACACTCGCCGCGGCAATCGCCGTCGGACTGCGCGGCGGCCTGATCGCGGTGTTCAGCCGACATGCCACCCCGTCGGAGTTCGCCGTGGCCCTGAACGACATCGCACCCGACGTGGTGATCGCCGACCGGCAGTCGCTCTCGCACTGGGGTGTACCGGAGGACCGCTTCTGCGAGGAAGCGGCCGCGGCGGCCGGCTGGGTGATGCGCTGGTCGCGATCACCGGTCAGCGACGTCGAGCGGTGGAACGGCGGGATCGCGATCGCGATGACGTCCGGGTCGACCGGACATCCCAAGTGCGTGGTGCAGTCGGAATCCGCAATCCGGTACGCCTGCCGTTGCACGATCGAGGCGGTCGGCCTCCAACCCGGAGATCCGGTCGCCGCGTTCGTGCCGCTCTCGTCGGTGGCCGCATTCTGCTTCGGGCTCTACCTCCCCACGATGCTGGCCGCGCCGATGGTCTGCATGGACGGCTGGAAGCCGGCGACAGCCCTCCACACCGTCCGGGAACACCGGGTTGCGTGGACGATGCTCGTCCCGACCATGGCTCTTCAGCTGGCCGTCGCACCGGACGCTGCGGGAGCGCTCACGTCGCTGCGTGCCATGACCGTCGGCGGCGGTCCGATGGATTCCGGTGCGCTCGGTCGCGCCGAACAGACCCTCGGCACCACGTTCCTGCGTGTGTTCGGTATGTCCGAGTGCCTCGGACACACGACCCCGCTGCCCGCGGACGAACCGGGCGTCCGGCTGGGGCGGGACGGCCGTCCCTTCCCGGGGACCGTCGTCCGAGCGGTCGACGCACACGGTGCCCCCCTGCCACCGGGCCGGGTGGGCGATGCCCAGGTCAAGGGTCCCTCCCTCTTCGTCGGTTATGCACGGGCAGGTGTTCCCGCACCCCCGGAACTCACCGCGGACGGATTTCTGCCCACCGGCGACCTCGTCGAAGTCGCCGAGGACGGCAGCATCCGGGTCATGGGGCGCCAGAAGCAGATCATCATTCGCGGGGGCCGCAACATCGACATCAACGAGGTCGAGGCCGCGATCGCACGCATCCCGACCGTGTCCCAGGTGTGCGTGGTGCCGGTGCCGGACGAGCTACTCGGTGAACGTGCCGCGGCGCTGGTCGTGAGTACCGGCGATCCGATTACCCTCGACGAGGTCGTTGCATATCTCGGAGACGTCGAGTTCCCGAAGTTCAAATGGCCGGAGTTCGTCTTCACGATCGACGATCTGCCGCAGAACCGGGTGGGGAAGCTGTCCCGACCCGACGCGGTGGACCTTGCAACACGCCTGCTCGGCGGTACCGACAGCCGCTGATATTGACCTGACTTCACCTCAGTTCAGGTACTCTTTCAGGTACCGGCCCGAACAAACAGATGGATGGGGGACCCGTGTCCGTAGAAGCCATGACGCTCCGTGATGGTCCGCGATCGAAGCGCGGGCTCATCCTGACGGCCGCGATCGAACGGTTCGGGGAGGTCGGCTTCGAGCACACGAAGTGGGCGTCGATTGCCGACGAGGTCGGAATCGGCCAGACGGCGCTGTATCACTATTTCGAGTCGAAGGGTCACTGCCTGCTGACCATCATGCGTCTCGAACTGGCGCAGTCACTCGAGCGATTCACTGCCGCGATCGAGGGCGTCGACGACCCGGTCGAGGCGTTGAGTGCCGCCGTCACCAGCGCTCTGGAAGCGACCCCGCGGGACGCGCTGCAGCGGCGCATCCTCCAAAGCCACATGGATCTTCTTGCCACTCCGCGCCAATCGGAGAAGGAAGAGGCCGAGCGCCAGACCTCACGCGCGCTGGTGAACTCGATCGAAGAAGAGTGGTCTCTTCTCATTGCGCGGGGAATGGGCGCGGGTGTATTCGCCGACGGTGATCCGCGATTGATGGCCCGGCTGGTCCTCGGACTCGTCGTCAGTGTGTGGCGGTGGTATCGACCCGGCGGGGACATGAGCCTCGATCAGCTCAACCAGCACGTTCGCGACACCACCCTGCGTATCGTCCGCGCATAGCCCGCGGTGTACGCGCAGGGGCGTTCGCTTGCTCTCAGTAATTGAACTTAATTCAGGTCAGTAATGGAGTGATGATGTACAACTTGATCGTCTTGGCCGCCCGTCCGCACGACTGGAGCCATGAGCAGTTCATCCAGTGGTGGCGCGGGGAACATGCCGACGTGACCTACCCACTCCCGGGCCTGCGGCGATGGCAGCACACCGAGGTGCTCGACGCGATGGACGACAGGTCCCGGGAATGGGACGGCGTCTCGATTCTGAGCTTCGACTCCCGCGAGGACCTCGACGCCGCGCTCGCCAGCCCGGAATGGCAAGCCGCAGTGGACAACGTCGGCCAGATGCGTGGAAAGCGCATCCTCGTCATGGGTGAGGAGAAGACGATGGTCGAAGTGGGCAGCGGTGAATCATGAGAGCGCACTGGATGGAGCCGGGCTGCTACGAGGTGGCGCCCGGTGTGCATCGAGTGCCCCTCCAGATGCCTGACGACGGCCTCGGAGCAGTGAACGTCTATGCCCTCGAGACCGAGGACGGCCTGGCCCTCATCGACGGTGGCTGGCGAGTCGACACGACTTTCGACGAGATGGAACACGCACTGCTTCGGATCGGTCACAGCACCAAGCAGATTCACGACATCTATGTCACCCACGTGCATCGCGATCACTATACGTTCGCGATCGAACTCCGCCGTCGTCACGGCTCTCGCGTCCACCTCGGTGTCGCCGAGGCTGACGGATTGGCAGCCGTCAGTGCACTCGGCAGTAACGTGCCGACGGATTCTCTGCACGAACTCCGCCGCGCCGGTGCCCCCCTCCTGGCAGACACGGTCGAGGTCATGACCGCCGCGGAGCCGTTCTACCCCTCGGATTGGGAAGAACCCGATCACTGGCTCACCGCGGGGACGATCCGGATCGGACGGCACACACTCGACGTCGTGCACACGCCGGGCCACACGAAGGGGCACATGGTCTTTCACGACGAACAGCACGGTCTACTCTTCAGTGGCGACCACGTCCTTCCCACGATCACGCCGTCGATCGGTTTCGAACTCGGCGAGTGGGATCTGCCGTTGGGGCGCTACCTCGAGTCGCTGACCCGACTGCTCGAACGCCCCGACTCGCAACTGCTGCCGGCGCACGGAGATACGACACCGAGCGTGCACCTGCGCGTCGAAGAACTTCTCGCGCATCATGACCGGCGATTCATGACCATGTGCAGCGCACTGGTCTCGCTCGGGCCGGCGACCGCGTCTGCCGTCGCAGAGGCGGTCACGTGGACCCGTCGCGAAAGGCCGTTCTCCACTCTCGACCCGTTCAATCAAATGATCGCCACCTGTGAGACCCTCGCGCACCTCGACACTTTGGTCGATCGCGGCCGGCTCGCAGTCCGAAGACGAGACAGCTCCGACGTCTTCTCCGTCGTCTGAGCGCGGAAGGATTCCCGTGCAGAGTCATGAGCTGAAACTGGCGCGCCATCCCCAGGGGAAGGTTCGGCCGTCGGACTTCCACCTCGACGTGGTGACGGTTCCCGAAGAACTGGCGCCCGGTGAGATTCTCGTTCGCAACTCGTGGTTGTCGATCGACCCGTCTGTGAGGATACGTCTCGGCCCCACCGGCCCGGCAGGCTACTTACCACCGTTCCGCATCGGGGAGACGCTGACCGGGTTGGCTGTCGGCGAGGTACTCGAGTCCCGTGACCCCGGCTTCGAACCGGGCGATACGGTTCTGCACATCAAGGGTTTTCGCGAGTTCGCGGTGGTCCGGCAGGGCAGCGAAACCTTGGCCGGGGCCGGTGGCGTGACACGACTCGACACGCGCGTGCACCCGCCGCAATCGTATCTCGGGGCGCTGGGCAGCTCCGGGCTCACAGCGTATGTAGGTTTGCAGTGCATCGGCGGACTCACGAGCGGAGACGTCGTGTGGATCTCGTCGGCCGCGGGTGCGGTGGGCAGTCTCGCCGCACAGATTGCGAAGCTCAGAGGTCACTACGTGGTCGGCAGCACCGGTTCCGGCGAGAAGGTGAGCTTCCTGCTGGACGAACTGAAACTCGATGCCGCATTCGACTACCACAGCCCGGACCTGGCCGGAGCTCTCTCGAGCGCGGCACCGAACGGCATCGACCTGTATTTCGACAACGTGGGTGGAACGCATCTCGAGGCCGCCCTGTATCACCTCCGACCAGGAGGCCGGGTGGCCATGGCGGGCGCTGTCGCCTCCTATGACGCGGACACGGCTGCGGCAAGTCCGAGCAATCTGTTTCAGATCGTGGCAAAGAACCTCACGGTGCGGGGTTTCCGGGCCGGCGCCTACGACCATCTGCTCGGCGACATGCGGGCCGAGGTCGGGAGCTACCTCCGCGACGGTCGTCTCGTCGTCGAGGAGACCGTGTTCGACGGCCTCGCGTCGGCGCCCGACGCCATCGTCGCCATGCTGCACGGCCGCACCGTGGGAAAGACGCTCTGCCGTTTGCGCTGACGCTTCACCGGCTACACAGAAGAACATGGCCTCCGCATCACGCGGAGGCCATGTTCTTCTGCCTCGCTCAGGCCGCCGTCCACCCACCGTCGGCGTAGATCTCCGAGCCGGTGACGAAGGTGGAGTCGTCGCCGGCCAGGAAGGCAACTGCGGCCGCGATCTCCTCACCCCGCCCGAGGCGACCCATCGGAGTGCCGGCCAGCATCTCGCGGTGACGCTCGCTGCCCTCCCAGCGCTCGAGCAGAGGGGGCGTACCGATGAATCCCGGGTGCAGAGAGTTGACGCGCACTCCTGCCTTCGCCCAATGCAGGGCTGCGTTCTTGGTCATCGTGCGGACTGCACCTTTGGCGGCTGCATAGGCAACGCTGTTGCCCAGGCCGCCCACGGTTCCCAGTATCGAGCACATGTTCACGATCGAACCGCCGCCGCTCCGCTCGATCAGCGGGCCGGCATGTTTCATGCCCAGCCACGTGCCGGTCTGGCCGACCCCGATCACCCGATCCCACTGTGATCGGGTTTCCTCGTCGACCGTTGCGACGCTGCCGATGGCAGCGTTGTTGACCAAGGCGTGCAGCGCGCCGAACGTGCTCTCGGTTGCTGCCACGACGTCTTCCCACTGCTTCTCGGAGGAGACGTCGAGGGCGAGCGCCGCATGTCGCTCGGGATGGGTTTGAGTATCGAGCAAGTCTTGGCAGGCCGAGTTCTCGAGATCGGTGACGACGACGTGAGCGCCCTCGTCGGCGAGCCTTCGGACGATCTCGGCGCCGATACCACCGGTCGCCCCCGTCAGCAGGACGACCTTGTCGCGAAGTCGGTCAGGGCCGACAGTCATCTTGACTCCTTGTCACTCGTTCGAATCGGGCAGGGCAGATCGACATCAGAGATTGCTCAACACGTTTCGGCCACCGACGAGCATCGCGATCACGACACCGATGCTGGTCACCGCCGTCATGAGAAGGGCCATCGCGGCCACCAGCGGGTAGGAGCCGTTCTCCCACAGGTCGAACAGCAGCGTACCCATCACCTGTGTCGTGGCGGCACGGACGAGCAGTGAGGCGGCGAACTCGTGGGTCAGCAGGATGAACATCAAGGCGACGGAACTGAGCACGGTCGGCCTCATCAGCGGCAGAATCACCCGGATGTTGGTGATGAAGGGGCTCGCACCGCTCGTTGCCGACGCCTCGGCGTAGGTCTCCCCGAGCGACAGCATCGCCGTCATTTGCATTCGGGTGGAGAAGGGCACCATCAGCACGATGTAGACGAGGATGATGACCGCTTTGGTTCCGTAGAGGATCAGCGGGGGCTGGGTGTAGGTGAGCAGGAACCCGACCCCGAAGATCACCGCTGGAATACCCAGGGGGAGAGCGGTGATGACGTCACCGATGGTTCCCAGCACCCGGTGTTTGCGGCCTCGCACGAGCAGCGTGGCGGTGAGGTAACCGATCGGCACGCAGACGGCAACGGCCACCACGGAGGTGAGGAGACTCGTGTACACCGAGTCGACGATGCTCGCCGTCCGGAAGAGCGCCCGGAAGTTGTCGAGTGTGAAGAGGTTCCAGGACAGGGTCTCCGACCAATAGGGAGACACGGCCACGATGGCGAGTCCGATCAGCGGAACCACGAGTGCGAGCATCGCGTATGCCGAGATGCAGACGGCGGCCCAGGCCGAGCGGCCGGTATTCGGCGCGAACGCTTTTCCTCCGTGAGTGACGAAGCGTGACTGATTACCGAGAAGCATCTTCTGCGCCAGCACGACGACGACACCGAAGATGACGAGCGGCGAGCCCGCCGCGGCTGCAGCGGCGAAGTCGGCCGGCGACTCGGATACCCGTCGATACATCTCGGTGGTGAGGACCTTCACGCCGGTGTTCTGCCCCAGCAGGAGCGGTCCGGTGAACTGGCCCAATCCGAGAAGCAGCGCAATTCCACCGCCGTACACCAGGGACGGGCGAAGCAGCGGGAGAACTACACGAAAGAACACCCCGAGCGTCGACGAACCGCTGATCTGTGCTGCCTCGAGGTGCTCGGAACTGATGTTCTGCATTCCCGCGCTGACGAAAAGGTAGACGAAGGATGTGAGTCCGAAACCCGTGAGAATGATGATCCACGGCGTGCTGTAGACATCGATCGGTCCGGAGTCCACGTTGCTCCACCAGGGAAGCTTGCGCAGGAGTGCGTTCAGGTACCCGGGCCCGGGGGAGAGGAGAAAGGCCCACCCGACCACATTGGCTACCGCGGGCATCACGATGGGCAGGATGGGGACGATCCTGAGAAAGCTCAGCCGGCGTGGCAGCCTGGTCGCCGCGAAGGCGAGAATCGTTCCCAGGACCATTGCGATGGCGAGCGACGAGACAGCGAGGGCGATGGTCGTCCGGATGGTTTGGCCGATGTCGTACCGGCCGTACTGGGCTTGATATCCGCGACCGCCGTCCTCGAACGCCAGCGACTGCAATCGGAAGAGCGGAAGCACGACGAGATACGCCAGAACCGCCAGTAGCGCGCCGTACCCGAGTCGGGTACGCCATACCGTACTGACGACGAACGGACGTGCGCCGCGGCGCACGGCAACCGTAGCCATCACGCCTCCGATCGGGCGGCCTGGGCGAGCACGGGAACCTGTAGATTCACGTGGCCGTCCGGGTGCGGAAACACCCGCAGCTTGGTGGGGGAGAAGCTGACCACCAGAGGAGATCCGATGGTGGCACCACGCAACCAGCGTCCGTGCCGCTCCGCATCTGCGCGAACGTACAACTGCTCACCTCCGGCATCGACTGTCACGTCGAAATAGCGGCCTCCGTACTCCGAGGTGACGAGTTCGCCGGTGAAGCCGACGTCACCCGCGGGGACCTCGTCGAGTGAACGATGAAGTGCGAGGTCCTCGGGCCGAAGTCTTCCCAGCGCCGTATCGCCGCTCATGTAGTCGCCCTGGATGCCGGCCGCGTCGAGATCGACGGGAGCCCCCGCTCGCGTCGTCCACCCCTCGTGCCGGCGGACGAGTTCGAGTCGGTTCGCCATCCCGATGAACGCGGCGACATAGTCGGAGGAAGGAGACTCGTATACCCGCTCCGGGGTGTCGTACTGTTCGATCTTGCCCGCCTTCATGATGGCGAGTCGGTCACCGAGCGCAAATGCCTCGGCCTGATCGTGGGTGACGAATACGGCAGTGAAGCCCAGTCGTTGGTGTAGTTGATGAATCTGGGACCGCACCTGATCGCGCAGCCGTGCATCGAGATTGCTCAGGGGTTCGTCGAACAGCACCAGGTCGGGTTGGGCGACCAAGCCGCGGGCCACTGCTACTCGCTGCTGCTGGCCACCGCTGAGTTGGGACGGATACCGGTCGAGCAGGGCTCCGCAGTCCACCATGCCTGCCGCGGTCTCTACCTGTCCGGCGGCGATCGCGTTCTTCATCCGTCGAACCTTCAAGGGGTACCGGATGTTCTCTCGTACAGTCATGTTGGGCCACAGCGCGTAGGACTGGAAGACCATGCCGATGTTGCGCTTGTAGGCCGGAACGTTGATGCGGGTCGACGCATCGAAGACGGTGTGGTCCTTGAACGTGATCGACCCACCCTCGGGTGTCTCGAGACCGGCGATGCATCGTAACGTGGTCGTTTTCCCGCAACCGCTGGGACCGAGCAGGACGAGAAATTCACCTTCCTGAATGTCGAGGTCGAGTTGATCGACGATGGTGTTGGACCCGAAGGTCTTGGTCAGGTTGGAAACCCTGAATTGCGATGTCACCTTGGCACCTGCTTGGTTGCGAGTGGTTTGTCGAGGAAAGAAAAAAATAAAGTGAATTCAGTTCATCTTACGCGGGCGTCGGGCGCTTCGGAGTCCTGGCGCCCGCGGAGGTTCCGCCGTCGATCATGAGATCGGAGCCGGTGATGTAGCTGCTGTCCTCGCACGCGAGGAACAGGATGGCCTTCGCCACCTCGAGCGGCAGGCCCCGGCGTTGCAGCGGAATACTTTTCACGTACGCCTCCATGTCGTCGTCGGCGAAGTCGGAGCCGGCGGTGATTGCCGTCTCGATGCTGCCCGGGCAGACCGCGTTGACCCGGATATTCGATTCCGCGAACTCCAACGCCGCAACGCGTGTCAAGGCGCGGACACCGAACTTCGACGCGCCGTACGCACCGAGCTCGGCCGTCGCGAGGACACCACGCAGCGAGGACAAGTTGACGACGGAACCGCCGGTGGTCATCGCGGTGCCTGCGGCTTGCAGGCCGAGGAACGTGCCCACCAGATTGAGGTCGATCATGCGTCGTAGTTCTGCGAGCGACGTCTGCATGATGGACGCTTTGGATGCGGCGCCTGCAGAGTTGACCAGAACACGCATCGAATGCCCGCGATCCGCCATCTCGCTGGTAACGCGCGTCCACTGCGATTCGTCGGTGACGTCGAGGTGCCGGTAGTGGGCTCTCGCACCGATTTTCGCCGCGACGCTTTCCCCCAGCTCGTCGTCGACGTCACCGAGGTAAACCGTGGCCCCGTGGGCGTGGAAGAGTTCTGCGGTCGCGGCGCCTATCCCTCGTGCAGCGCCGGTGACGAGAGCGCAGGTGTCACGCAGTCGCCCGTCGTTGGTTGTCACTGGATGAATCTCTTTTCCCAGTCGGACTGGTATTCGGTGAGCGATTCGGGCGTCAGATCGGACGGGTTGGGCAGCGCGATGTCCTGGGCTCGTGCGACGCTTCCTTCGATGTCGGGAAGGGCGCTCGCGTAGCCGAGGGACAACGCCTTCTGGCCGGCGGGAGTGACCATGAAGTTCGCCAGCACCTGGGCCGCATTCGGGTGCGGCGCCGCGGACAGTGCGTGCGTGAACCACGGGGTACCCCACGGGGGTGAGGGCAATGCCCAGTCCACTGGTGCACCCGATGCCTTTTCCCGCACCAGGGGTTGCACCACCGGGGTTGCGACGATCTCGCCGGAGGTCAGGGCCTGAGCGACGCCCAGTGCACTCGGGTAGATGCGCGGTTTCAGTTCGGCGAGTTTCTGGAGATAGTCGGCGCCGAAGTTCTTTTCGAAGAACCGGTAGAGGTCGACATAGGAGGCGATGCCGGACGGGTTGACGATTCCGATCTTGCCCTTCAACGCCGGGTCGAGCATATCTGCCGGCTTCTGCAGACCGCTCGGAAGTGCTGTCGTGTTCCATCCGAGAGAGAACACCGCCGCACTCGTCAAGAAGAATCTGTCGGACATGATACTGGTCTTTGGGTCGTATTCCGGTGCATCGAATGCCGGGCCGACGAGGTCGGTCGAGTAGGTGCCCGACTCGGCGGCAGTCTCGATCCACGCGGCGTCGGTAAGCATGTGCACGTCAGCCGTTCCGCGCTTCGTCTGATTCTCGACCTCGACCTTCGGGTTGATGTCGGCGTCGGTCCCCCGAACGTATTCGAGGGAGATCTCGGGGTACTCCTGCTCGAATGCCACTTTGAGTGCTTCGAGATTGGCGGGGTTCTGGCTCGAGTACAGCAGCACACTGCCTTCGCCCTTGGCCGCGGCGACGACGTCGTCCCAACTGCCGGTCACTGGCCCAGTGGGTCCGGAGCCGCCGGATCCGCAAGCGGCGGAGGCGAAAGCGGCGACCACTGCGACGGCCATCAGCTTTATCGGCATACTTCTCATGGCATGAAAGCCCTTTCGGTATCGGTTCGACGAATGCGAACCCGTGTATTCGGTGACGGATGGAGGAGTCGAACGAGTCCTACGACGCGACACCGTTGAGCAGTGTGGCAATGCGATCGGAAATCGTGACCATGGCCATATGGCCGGATTCGAGGAAGACGGTGTCGCCGCCGACGATGGCAGCCGATCTTTCCTGGAGGTCGGGTGGATAGCAGGTGTCCTTGGTCAAACGTACGTATGTACGGGGTAGGTCCGCGCGGAGACCGGACAGATCGACGGACTCGGTGAGTAGCGCGCCGCAGTCGTCGACCAACTGGTCGATCATCCAGTCCGTCTGCTCCGCGTCCATGTCGTTGCAGAGCATCGCGGCAGCGCCCATCGGATCCTGGCGGTACACGCCATCTTCTATCGAGGCCTCCACCGCGGTGCGGACGTCCGGGTCGATCTGGTCGATCACTCGCGTCCCGTCGGGCGGGACGACGGCGGAGAGGAAGACGACGTGCCGTAGTCGGTGCGCGAGTGCCTGCATGACCCGAGGGGCCGTCACTCCCGCGAAAGAGTGTGCGACGAGGACGACGTCCTCGAGGTTCGCCGCCTCCACGTCATCGATGACGGCGGCAGCACAGTCGTCGAGGGTGACGGACCGTGGATCGACGGAGCGCCGTCGCCCCCGTCCCGGGAGATCGACTGCGAGAGTGTCACCTTCGAGCAAAGGAATGAGAGGCTCCCAGCAGGAGGCACCCATTCCTGCGCCATGGACGAGAACGAACGACATGATGCCCTCACTAAATTGAACTGATATCAGTTTGAATCTAGGGAAATGACCTTGTGATGTCAATCACCTGCTAGCGTGAAGTGAATCCAGTTCAGTTAGGAGCCGGTATGAGAACTCCACGTGCAGCGCAGCCGCTGCAGCTCGGCGCGCTTCGGTTGGCAAACCGTCTCGTCGGTACGCCGCACGCCTCGGGCGCCGTCGCCGGCGGTATCCCGATGCCCGGTGACGAAGACTACTGGCGGCGCTGCGCGGCCGGTGGTGCCGCGATGCTCATCGTCGGCGGCACCGTGGTGTCGCCCGGTTCGACCAATCGCAACGGCAACATCACCGAGGCCTGGCGTCCCGAAGTCCTCGCCGGCCTGGAGGCTCGGGCCCGGGCGATCACCGAGGAAGGAGCCATCGCGGCCTGCCAGCTGGTGCACCTCGGACGCGAAACTCTGGGCGCCGAGATGTGGAGTCATCCTGTCGCGCCGTCCGCGGTCCGCTCGCCCCGCGAACCGACGCGTCCGCGCGCCCTCTCCGGCGCCGACGTCGACGGGATAGTCGACGCATTCCGCACATCCGCGGTCCACGCGTGGTCGGCGGGATTTCCGGTAGTCGAACTGCACGCAGCGCACGGATATCTCCTGGCGCAATTTCTCTCACCGATCACCAACTTCGGGCGAGACGCTGCGACGGTTGCTCAGCGTGTGCAGATCCTCGACCGCATTGCGTCTGCGGTTCGTGACGCCTGCCCCGGTGTCGTCCTCGGTGTCCGTGTGTCTGCTGAAGGCGGCGAAGAGGCAGGCCTGAGCATGGACGGTCTCTGCGACGTGCTTCCGCACCTCTCCGATTTCGACTACGTCAACGTCACGGTCGGCGTACGCACCACCTACGTCCGAGATATGGCCGTCACCGACCCGCCGCTGCTCGATTCGGTCGGACAGTTGCGCGCCGCCGCAGTGACCCCGCTGCTGGTGTCACAGTCCTTCCGCACCGGTGCGTCCATCGAAACCGCGTTGCAATCGGGAGCCGACCTCGTCGGCGTGGCACGACCGCTGATCGCGGACCCGAACTTCCCGAGGAAAATACTGACCGGGCGCGAGGCGTCGATCCGCCCGTGCGTGTCGTGCAACGAGGACTGCAGGGCGTTCGACCCCGTCCTGCTGTGCTCGGTCAATCCCGACCTCGCTCCCCCGGGTTATTCCGCACGTCCGGCGCACCCGCTGACCCTGGGGCCCACGCGCGGATCGAGAGACCGGCGACGGATCGCCGTCGTCGGTGCAGGCCCCGCCGGGCTCGAGTGCGCGATGCGGCTCGGACCCGACCACGACGTCACGCTCTTCGAACAGCGAGAGCGGATCGGAGGCCAGATTGCGATAGCCGCCGACGCCCCTCACCGGAGCGGCTGGCGTCGCCTCCTCGACTATTACTCCGACAACATGCCGAAGGTCGCAATCCGTCTGGCCCACACCGTGAGCGCCATCGACCTGGAGGACTACGACGAAGTCGTCCTGGCCGTCGGTGCCGTGGAAGAGCTTCCCCCGAGGTTGGCGGGAACGGCGTCCGTGCTTACCTCTCAGGCGTTGCTGGGTGGGGGAGAAGCTCTTCGCGGCGCCGGCCACGTCGTCGTGGTCGACGACGGATTCGGGCTCTGGCCCGCAGCGAGCACGATCGAAGCGGCACTCGCCGCGGGTGCCGGCCGCGTAACCGTCCTGACACCCGCTGCGGCCTTCGCGTCGGGTCTTCCTGCGGAGGGCCGGGTGCAGTATCTGCGTCGGCTGTCGGGGGCGCCGGTCGACGTGCGCGTGCTGTCGTCGCTCGTCGCGGTCGCCGACGGCTCTGTCGAGTTCGAGAGCGCCCTGTCGGGGGAGAAGACTCGTCTCGACGTCGACCGGGTGGTCGTGGCCGGTGAGCGGCGCCCGCGCGACTGGTCGCAGCTCGCACCGGACAGCGCGCGCGTGCACGTCATCGGCGACGCGCTCGTACCCCGCAAGGTCGCACACGCCGTCTCCGAAGGCCGTGCTGTCGCCCGTGAGTACTTATCAACCGCGGGCGGTTAACAAGTGCTCACGGGGGCGGCAGTGTGGTTGCGCTCACACCCCGGGTCATTTAAGTTACGTGAACTGAAGTCAACTCAATTCGAAATCCGGCCGCCCTCGGAGGCATCGTGGACCAGTTGTTCATCACTTTGACCACCGGCATCGCCAACGGTGCCGTGTACGGTCTCATCGGACTCGGATTGGTCATCATCTTCCGATCCACCGACGTCATGAATTTCGCAATGGCGTCATTGTCGACCCTCGCCATCTACGTTGCCCTCAGCGCGTATGGGGCCGGCGTGGGCATTGCTGTCGCCCTGGTGGTCGCAGTGGTCTTCGGAGCTCTCAGCGGAGTCGTGGTGCGGGAAGCACTGATTCGTCCGCTCGGGCAAGGCAAGCTCTTCGCTGCGCTCGTCGTCACGATGGGGCTGTCGATCATCGTCGAGCATCTGATCGGTCACTATTGGGGAGAGCAGCCGCGGCGATTCCCGCAGCTCGTCGACGGCACGATCTCGATCGGCAACTCGAATCTGTTGCTGCAGGACATCGCCACGATTCTCCTCGCCGCGGTGGCCGTGTCGGCCATTGCGTATCTGTTCACGCGTACGCCGGTCGGATCCGCGATGCGCGCGGTCGCCGAATCTGCTGAGACCGCGGAGATCCTGGGCATCAACGCGCACAAGGTCGCGCGGATCGCCTGGGCTCTCGGCATGGCGTTGGCGGTGCTGGGAGTCTTCTTGTACGCCCCGAAAACCGGGGTTTCGCCGGTGATTCTCGCCCCCGTGTTGTTCCGTGCCTTCGCAGGCATCCTGCTCGGTGGCCTCACCAGCATGTACGGCGCGGTCATCGGTGGGCTCATCATCGGTGTCCTGGACAACCTCGCTGCAGCCTATATCTCCGCCAGCTTCCGCGACACGTTCGTCTTCTGCGTGGCGGTGCTCGTGCTGCTCATCCGTCCCCAGGGCATCTTCGGCCGCCAAACCTTCGAGAGGGTCTGAATCCATGGTCACAAAAGATGGCTCGGCGCAGCGTGCCGGACGCTCCGCCCAGCGGCTGTACAGCGCCGGTCAGCTTCTCGGCGGACCGGCTGCGGCGATCCTGACGATAATGGTGCTGTCTGCCGGACTCGTGCCGGGCTACCAGATTTACACGGTCGGACTTGCTGCGGTGTACGGACTGATCGTCTTGTCCATCTCGCTACTGGCCGGGTGGACGGGGATCTGGTCGATCGGGCATCCCGCGATGGTCGCGATCGGTGCGTATGTGACCGCCTACGGCAGCAGTAGCGGTTGGGGACTGGCCTTCACGTCCGTTGTCGCCGTTGCTTTGTGCGCAATGCTGGGAGGCTTCCTCGGGTTCGCCGGCTCTCGCTTCTCCGTGCTGTACGTCGCGCTTCTCACGTTGGCGTTCACATTGGTGACTCTCGAAATCATCGGTGCGTGGAAGAGCGTCACCGGCGGCGACCAAGGAGTGCCGGTCGACACATTCGACACCGCGTTCGGCGAACTCGTTCCGTCGTCCGACGCAGTCACCTACCTGGCCGTCGGAGTCCTCGGTCTCGCTGTCGCAGTGTCGGTGTTCCTGCGCCGCACGACCATACGTATGCGCATGGTTGCGGCCAAGACACACCCACTGGCGGGCAGATCGATCGGTATCGCTCCCGAACTGCAGTCGAGCCTCGGGTTCGCGATCAGCGCGGGTGTCGCAGGTCTGTCCGGTGTGCTACTCGCCTTGCTGTCGGGCTTCATCAGCCCGGAGGGATTCTCGATGGTCTTCGCGGTCAACCTGATTGCCGCGACCGTCCTCGGCGGGACCGGCAGCGTGATCGGCGCCGTTCTCGGTGGTGCGTTCCTCGCATCCGCACCGACGCTGGCGTCGTCGCTGTCGATCGACCAGCCCTACCTGATCGGGGGTGTCCTGATTCTCACCCTGCTGTTTCTCGCCGATGGAATCGTCCCGACGGCCGGGAGGTTGTTGCGCCGATTCGTCCCGCTCACGCGTGCACTCGGCCGCCCCACGCTGTCCACCTCCCAACCCAGCCTTCTCGACACTGCGGGATCGGTTCCGAATACGCTGGCCGATACCGCGGCGGCGGCCGTGCTGAAGACGGAGGCACTCGGTGTTCGATTCGGTGGCCTTCAGGCCGTCCACAACATCGATCTCCGCGTAGATGCAGGTGAGGTGCTCGCGATCATCGGGCCGAACGGCGCCGGCAAGACCACCTTCGTCAACGCCCTGTGCGGCCTGATCGGCGGCGGTGAACTCGTGGGGACAATGGAACTCGGTGGCCGGCCTCTGCACGGGGTGCGGGCGACTCGTCGGCGCTCGCTCGGCCTCGGCCGGACTTTTCAGCATGCTGAACTTTTCGCGGAACTGACCGTCCTCGAAAATGTCAGTGTCGTCAACCGTTGGGGGCGCCGCGCCGATCGCGACACGGCGTTGCAGGTCCTCGCGAGTGTCGGGTTGGCCGACCACGTGCACCGGCTCCCCACAGAACTGCCGTTCGGGCTGCAGAAGCGAGTCGATCTGGCCCGTGCGATCGCGGCGCTCGCCGACAACCCGCGACTGATCGTGCTCGACGAACCGTTCGGTGGCCTCGACGCCGATGAACGTCACACTCTCGCCGACCACATCCGCCGGCTCTCGCATTCCGGTACCTCCGTGGTCATCATCGACCACGTCCTCGACGACTTGTTCGCCGTCGCAGATCGGGTGGTGGCGTTCGACTTCGGCGAGCTGATCGCCGATGGGACCCCGGACACCGTCCTGCAGAACCAACAGGTCCGCGACTCGTATCTGGGAAAAATCGACACCGCACTGATCGCACCCGACATCGACCGAACGGCGGCCCCATTGATCTCCGTGCGTGGGATCGAGCACCACTACGAGGGTGTGCAGGCATTGTCCGGCATCGATCTCGACGTCCATGCAGGCGGAATCCTCGGCATCGTGGGCGCGAACGGCGCCGGCAAGAGCACTCTGGGGCGGATCCTGCACGGCGATCTGCAGTCGACCGGCGGCACCCGGACGGTCAATGGCACCGACGCATTACGCCTCAGCCTGGTTCCCGAGGGGCGCGCCTTGTTCCGCACCCTGTCGGTGCGCGAGAACCTGGAGGTCGCGGCGTACGCCGCAGGAATCTCCGGCCGTAAGCTGCGGACCCGGCTCGAAGAGTTGCGGCAAGGGCTCCCCGAACGGGTCCGCACCCGCATGGACATACCGGCAGGCTCGCTGTCCGGCGGCGAACAACAGCTTGTCGCCATCGCCCGGGCGCTGATGGCCGACCCCGAAGTTCTGATCCTCGACGAACCGGCGCTGGGCCTCTCCCCGGCGATGGTCGAGGAAGTGTATTCACAGGTGAACGATATGGCGCGCCGGGGCATTACGACCATCCTGCTCGACCAGTCACTCGCCCGCGCGCTCGAAGCCTGCAGCGAGGTCATCGTTCTTCGTCAAGGTGAGGCCGTCGCGCGCGGCAACAGCAGTACTCCGGGCTTCGGCCGCATCGCCGAGGCAGCCTACTTCGGTACAGACGTCCCTGCAGGTGTCGTCGAGGTTCACCAGTGACTGCCGTATGCGGCGGACCGCCGGGGCCTGGAGATACCCGACCTGCTTTTCGCTGTCGCCGAAGACACCCGGCTTGCACATGCGCTTGATCAGACTCTGACGAAGGGACTACCGACGAAGATGGACAGAACAGCAGGACAAGGCAGGTTCGAGGGCGCGGTCGCCCTGGTGACGGGTGGCGGATCAGGAATCGGAGCGGCCGTCGTCGCGCAACTCGTCGGTGAGGGAGCTGCCCGCGTCTACGTGGCCGATATCGTGGTCGAGAAATTGCGCCGACGGTACGGTGACGACCCCACGACGATCGCACGAGGGGTCGACGTCTCGGACCCGGACGCCGTCGATGCCGCCATGGCGGAGGTCCTCGACGCCGAAGGGCG
The DNA here is from genome assembly GCF_042671975.1 of Rhodococcus sp. NPDC127593. Lineage (NCBI taxonomy): Bacteria > Bacillati > Actinomycetota > Actinomycetes > Mycobacteriales > Nocardiaceae > Rhodococcus > Rhodococcus sp. NPDC127593. The sequence goes on from NZ_JBHXWI010000004.1 coordinate 228,129, forward strand.
GCTCGACGTCGTCGTCCACGCCGCCGGTGTGGACGACCCGGAGTCCAAGAAGATCATCACGGAGGCGACCGCCGCCGGCGCACCGATCGACCTGACGGCGAACCTCACCGATGCGCAATGGCGCCGAGTGATGTCGGTCAACCTGGACGGCACATTTCACGTGGTGCGCGCCGCCGTACGGGCGATGAAGCCGAAAGGCGGCGCGATCGTCGTGATCGGCTCGTCCTCAGCGTTCGATACCTTGACGGGATACCCGCACTACGCGGCATCGAAAGCTGCCGTCCATGCCTTCTGCCAGGCCGTCGCCAAGGAGGTGGTGGCGTTCGGCATCCGACTCAACCTTGTCGCTCCCGGCCCGACGGAGACCGGCATGGCCGCTCGCACACCGGAAGAACTCAAAGTGCAGTGGGTCAACAACACGCCGGTGCCCTACGCGACACCGGGCGAGATCGCGGACAACGTGCTGTTCCTCGCTTCGGAGCAGGCCAGAAACGTGGTGGGTGCGGTGCTACTCAGCAACCGTGGACGATTCACCGTCTGACAGCTCATCCGAGCGGAACAGAAACACGGTATTCGCTACGAGCGCATCCAGGTTGGACTCGCCGACCTGGATGCGCTCGAGGTGCTACTGCGGTGACACGAAGTCTCCGATGGGAACGAACTTGCCGCCCTCGACCTGGACCCGGACCACGCTGTCGGTACCGAGGTGCTCATCCGCGCTGAACGTGAGTGGAGGCATCACGCCGGTGTCGAGGGTGCCGCTCGTGATTATCGCGTCGGTGACGGACTTGGACGTGATCTCGCCGTCGATGCTCGCGAGGACCTGAGCGAACGCTTTCGCCGAGCCATAGGTTGCCAGCGAGTAGAAATCGGGCTTATCGCCAGGCTTGTACTTCGCAAGCGCCTGTCGGTACTCCTCGACCTCGGGGTTGTCGGCGGTCGGCGGCAGCGTCAGTGACACGGCGCGGAACCCTTCCGCGTTCGCACCTGCGAGGTCGAGCAGGCTGTTGCCGACCGTAGGGGAGTAGCCGTAACTGGGGATCTTGACACCCTGCAGGGCCATCTCGTTGAGGTACGCAGCGGCCTCCTGGATCGGCAGGATCGTCAGGACTGCATCGGGTGCAGCCGAACGGATCTGGGACACGAACGGGCTGTAGTCCGTGGTACCGAGCTTGACCTCCACGGTCGAGACCTCCGCCCCGGCCTTCTCGAGTTCGGTCGTGGCGACTGCGCCCACATTCACGAACGCGGCCGGATCGTTGCGGATGATCGTGACCTTCTTGGCACCCTCGTCGAGCGCCCACTGCGCGGCGGCGCGCGCCTGGTTCTCGTAGAGCGTCTGGCTGCCGAACAAACCGTCCCGCGGCGGGTCGTACCAGGCGGTGGAGCCGCCATAGGTTCCGAAGATGGGTATGTCGTTCTGTTCGAGAACGAATGGAAACGTCGCCTCCGTGGTTGCCGTGCCGTTTGCGCCGACGATCGCGACAACCCGGTCGCGAGAGACCAGCTGTCGCGCCACCTGAATCGTCTGCTGCGGGTCGAACGCGTTGTCGACCGGAGTCCACTCGACGGGGCGACCGTGGATCCCTCCTGCCGCGTTGAGCTGATCGAAGAACGCCTGGGTACCGGCTTCCTGGGGAAGACCCCCCGAAGCCTGTGGCCCCGAAAGGGGAAGCCATGCGCCGAGTTTGATCGGCCCGCCCGCATCGCCGTCGCCGGCTTGCGCTCCGCACGCCGTCAACGCCGTGGCGAGGACTACACCGACGGTGAGAAGAATTTTCCGCACATCCACTCCTTGAATCAAGTTCAGTTCAATAGATGCTATAGAGGAAATGCTGTGTCGGCAATCACATTCGTGGACCGAATGTGGATTCCTGCCAGCCGTCGAAGTGGTCGCGAGGGCGTTGTGCGGCGACGCCCGGCGAGGGCGGTTGTTCGACGCTAATGTGTGCGATTTACTTGAACTGACTTCAGTTGAGGAACTACGGTGTTGGGGACAATGCAACTGTTCGGAGGATGAGGAGCACCAGATGCCACGAATCGACACCGATCTACTCGTCATCGGCGCCGGCATGGCCGGGTTGACCGCGGCGGCTCGGGCGGTGGCCGGAGGACGGTCGGTTGTCGTCGTCGAGAAGTCTGCAACGATCGGCGGGTCCGCCCAGTTCGCGGGATACGCGTGGACTGCGCCCTCACACGAGGTGATGGACGAGGTCAATCCGAACGGCGACCCCGCGTTACGTCGGGCGCTCGTCGACGGATTTTCGGACGGAATCGCCTGGATCCGCTCACTCGGCGTCGAGTGCGCTGACGCGGTGACAGTTCTCCGCTACGGCACGGGCCACCAGTTCGACACCAACCGATACATCGACGAGTGTCGTCGGCGAATCCGCAGTCACGGCGGTGAGTTGCACACGAACGCCGAGACGCTCTCCCTGATCACACTGGACGGCGGAGTCGTAGGTGCTCGTGTGCGACTCTCGGACGACACCGAATGTGAAATACGTTCCCACGCGACGATTCTCGCCACCGGGGGATTTCAGGCGAACCCTGAACTGTCCGGTGAACACATCCATCCCGCCGCGACCGAGATGCAGCTGCGCTCGAATCCCACGAGCGCGGGTGACGGACTACGCCTGGCCGAGGCCGTCGGCGCTGCCTCCGGCACGGACCGGTCCGGCTTCTACGGCCATCTCATCCCGACCGGGGTGCGTTTCCGCGACCCGTCCGACTTCGTCGCGCTGTCGCTCTACTACAGCGAGCATGCGCTGCTGTTCAACCTCGACAACCGGCGTTTCACCGACGAGACCGTCGGTGACCATCTGACCACGATGGACCTGCTGGAGCAGCCCGAGTCGCGCGGATTGCTCGTCGCCGACGCACGGGTGTACCGCGAGTGGATCACCGGCAGCTACGTCGAGGGCACCGCCGCGATCGACAAGTTCGACCTCGCGCAGCGCCGGGGTGGGCGGTGCGGAATCGCCGAGAACCTCGACGAGTTCGCCTATCTTCCCGAGGAGTGGGGCTACGACGGTGCCGCGATCGCGGATCAGATCCGGGCACTCGATGCGGCCGGTCCGGACGCTCAGCCGCCGCGTCGCTACGACTCGAAGCCACTTGGTGAGGGGCCCTACTACATCGTCGAGGCATGCCCGGCACTGACATTCCCCTTCCACGGCATCCGCATCGACGAGCACGGCCGTGTCCTGAATGCCAAGGGCGGGACGATCAGTGGACTGTTCGCGGCCGGGTCGGACACCGGCGGCCTCTACAACCGCGCGTACACCGGCGGTATTGCACCTGCACTGGTGTTCGGTCTGGCCGCCGCGGACTTCACCGCCCCTGTGAGTACTTGTTAACCGCCCGCGGTTAACAAGTACTCACAGGGGGTGTTCCCCGACATCCGCGGCGGCGAGGGTGATGACCAGCAACGGCACCACCTTCGCCGCCGGGATGCGGTAGTGGTTCCTCGACTCCTGCTCGACGATGCGCGCCCCGCCGAGGGTGCGCAGGTGGTGGTAGAGCTGACCGGGCGAGGACAGCCCGACCGCGGTCTGCAGCTCTGCTGCGCCGGCGGGACCGCGCAGCAGTGTGCGGACGATCTCGAGGCGGGTCGGATGTCCCAGGGCGGCGAGCACGTTCGACACGGCCGTGGGGGACAGGTCGAGGGTGGCGCCGGCGTCGTATCGGATCGTCCACTGGATCTCGCCGCCCAGGTCGACGGTGCCCTGATACCCGATCTGCCCGATGCTCTCGCCGACGTCGGCTGTCGGGGGTTCGGCGGGCCGGGCCGATTCGAGGGCGTGGACGCGCGCCTCGAGGTCGGCGAGCCGGGCGTCGTACTCGTCGTTCACGCGGCACAACTCAGCTGTGACGTCGTGTCGGGATCGGTCATCGCCTCGAGAAGCAGTTGCTGGTGCGCGTAGTTCCCGCCGATGAAGTTCAGGTAGTCCTCGCTCGACAGGTTCGACGTCAACAGCACCGCGGTCGCGACGGTGCCGTCGGGACGACGGATCGTCATCGCCTCGGTGACCACTCCCGGAAGGTTGCCGCCCTTGAAACCCAGCCCGTCCAGCCCGGGCGGGGCGGGCTGCCATTCGAGTGTTCGGCGCGCGATATCGGAGCCGGGGCCGAAGTCGCCGCTCGCGATCGCGCGGTGCAGCGACGCCAGGCCCGCGGCCGTACCCGCCACCCCCGACTCCTGCACCCGGGCCGTGACCGCCGGGAAGTCGTCGCCGGGCGACATCCGCATCACCTGTTCGCGGTAGGCGCTGTCGTGTGCGTAACGCTGGGCGGCGTCCCATCGGGCATCTCGCGACATCGCCGGATCGAGGAGGGCGATGGTCGAGCCCAGCAGGGTCGGCACCTCCAGGTCGTCCCAGCCGCCCTGAGCGGCGGCGTCGGCGAGGGCGGCGTCGCCGAGTCGGTCGCGCAGATAGTCGGGGACGGCGTTGTCGCTCTCCTGGATCATCGCGGTCACCATCTGCTCGAGCGGGACCGTGGCGTCCGGTTCGGTGACGCCGAGCCGCTGCAGGGCCGTCGGGTGGGCGCCGCCGTCGGTGTTCGGGAGGTACCACCGTTCCCACTCGGACAGCGGTACCGGCTCGGCCGGGTCGAGTTCACCCGATGCGACGGCCCGGGCGTAGGCGGCCAGGTGCACCACCTTGATCGCGGACGCCAGCGGAACGGTGTCGCCGGCGCGGTGCTCGACTGTTCGGCCGCGACCGTCGTCGACGACGAAGGCGACGTCGTCGGGGTGGGAGCCGACGTACCCGACCCATCCCGCGGCGGTCGTGATGTCGGCGGGGGGCAGTGGTGCGCATACGGCCGGCGGCGCAGCGTGCTCGTCCGAGGAGGCGGCGGTGCCGTCGGTGCTGCATGCGCCCAGGCTCACCGCGACCGCGACTGCTGCTGTGACCGTGCCCAGCATCCTGGTCATCGTGGAGATCCCTTAACCTGTGATAATTCGATAATTCGGAATTACGGAATTCTAGAAGTAGGGTAACCGGGAGCGGGGGGACTGTCGAGACCGCACGCTCCGAACATCCCGTTCGGCGCGGCCCGTAGGCTGACACCCGTGCGCGTACTCGTTATCGGCTCCGGAGCCCGTGAACATGCCCTCCTTCTCGCCCTCGCTCGCGACCCGGGTGTCAGTGCCCTGATGTGCGCGCCCGGCAATGCCGGGATCGGCAAGATCGCCGAGCAGCACTCCGTCGACATCGCGTCCGGGGAGGCGGTGGCAGCCCTCGCGAAGAAGCTCGACGCAGACCTCGTCGTGGTGGGTCCCGAGGTCCCGCTGGTGCTGGGTGTCGCGGACGCCGTCCGCGCGGCGGGCATCGCCTGCTTCGGCCCGTCGGCCGACGCCGCGCGCATCGAGGGTTCCAAGGCGTTCGCCAAGGACGTCATGGCCGCCGCCGGTGTGAAGACCGCGCACAGCGAGATCGTCGACTCGCCCGCCAAGCTGGACGAGGCACTCGACCGCTTCGGGCCCAACTGGGTGGTCAAGGACGACGGCCTCGCGGCAGGCAAGGGCGTCGTTGTCACCACCGATCGGGACGCCGCCCGCGATCACGCGGCCGAACTGCTCGAGAACGGTCACCCCGTTCTCCTCGAATCCTTCCTCGACGGTCCCGAGGTGTCGCTGTTCTGCGTCGTGGACGGCGAGACCGTCGTGCCGCTGCTGCCCGCCCAGGACCACAAGCGCGTCGGCGACGGCGACACCGGACCCAACACCGGCGGCATGGGCGCCTACACGCCGCTGCCGTGGCTGCCCGAGCAGACCGTGACCCAGATCGTCGACGACGTCGTGAAGCCGGTCGCGGCCGAGCTCGTCGCCCGGGGCAGCGCCTTCAGTGGCCTGCTGTATGCCGGGCTGGCGATCGGCAAGGACGGCCCCGCCGTGGTCGAGTTCAACTGCCGCTTCGGCGATCCCGAGACGCAGGCGGTCCTCGCGCTGCTGAAGAGCCCGCTCGGCGAACTGCTGAACGCGGCGGCCTCCGGCACGCTCGATCAGGTCGCGCCGCTCGAATGGCAGGACGGCTCGGCGGTGACTGTCGTGGTCGCGGCCGAACACTACCCGGCCACTCCGCGCACCGGCGACGTGATCACGGGCGCCGACGGTGACGGCGTCCTGCACGCAGGCACCAAGCTCGTCGACGATCAGGTTGTCTCCGCCGGCGGACGTGTGCTCAGCGTGGTCGGAGTCGGAGCCGACCTCGAGGCGGCGCGCGCGGATGCGTACTCCAAGATATCCGCGATCAAGCTGCCGGGAAGCCACTTCCGCAAGGACATCGGCCTGGCCGCGGTCGAGGGACGCATCGCCATTCCCTGAGTTCCGAGCGCTTCGGCGCCGGAAACGACTGACAGGCGTGCACCCCCGGATATTCCAGGGGTGCACGCCTTTTCGTCACGTCACCGGGCCGTCCATCCTCCGTCGATCGTGTAGGAGGCGCCGGTGACCATGCCTGCGTCGGCGGACGCGAGCCACGCGACGAGTGACGCCACCTCCGACGGTTCCACCAGTCGCTTGATCGCGCTCTCGGTGAGCATCACCTTCTCGATCACGTCGGCCTCGCTGATGCCGTGCACCCGTGCCTGGTCCGCGATCTGCTTCTGCACCAACGGTGTCAGTACGTAACCGGGGTTGACGCAGTTGCTGGTGACGCCGTGCGGGCCGCCCTCGAGCGCCGTCACCTTCGACAGTCCCTCGAGTCCGTGCTTGGCGGTGACGTACGCGGCCTTGAACGCCGACGCGCGGAGTCCGTGCACGGACGACACATTGATGATGCGCCCGAATCCGGTGGAATACATGTGCGGCAGGGCGGCACGGATCAGCAGGAACGGCGCCTCGACCATGAGCGTCTGGATGCGCCGGAAGTCTTCGGGGCGGAATTCCTCGATGGGACTGATGGTTTGGATCCCGGCGTTGTTGACGAGGATGTCGGTCTCGAGCCGCATCTCGGTGAGCGGATCGGTGTCGAGGAGGTCGACGTGCCATGCGGTTCCGTCGATTTCGTCGGCGAGGCTCTTCGCGGCCACGTCGTCGAGGTCGGCGACCGTGACGTGGGCTCCGCGTGCCGCGAGCGTCCGGGCGCAGGCTGCGCCGATCCCGCTGGCACCGCCGGTGACGAGCGCCGTGCGTCCGCTCAGGTTCTGCTCGGTCATGCGGGGACACCGTCCTTCGCGCCGGCAGCCTTCTCGTCCGCCAGGATCTGGGCGTCCGCCTCGTCGACCGATTCGAGCGAGATGCCCTTGGTCTCCCGGGCGACGATGACGGCGACGACGGTGACGAGGCACGCGATCGCCAGGTAGATCGCGATCGGAACAGACGAGTCGTACTTGCTGAGCAGGCTGGCCGCGATGATCGGCGCCAGCGAACCGGCCACGATCGACGTCACCTGGTAGCCGAGGGAGACACCCGAGTACCGCATGCGCGTCGGGAACATCTCGGCCATGATCGCCGGCTGGCCGGCGTACATGAAGGCGTGGAACACCAGGCCGATGATGATCGCTCCGAGGATGACGGCGTTGTGCCCGCTGTTCATCATCGGGAAGGCGAAGAAGCCCCACGTGCCCGCGGTCAGGGCGCCGATCATGTAGACGGGACGCCGGCCGATCGTGTCGGAGAGCCGCCCGACGAGAGGGATCACCGCAAAGTGCACGGCATGTGCGATCAGCATCCACCACAGGATCTGCGCGGTGTCCGTGTGGACGACGACCTTGAGGTAGGTGATCGAGAACGTGACCACCAGGTAGTACATGACGTTCTCACCGAAACGCAGGCCCATTGCCGTCAGCACGCCGCGGGGGTAGCGCTTGAGCACCTCGAAGACGCTGAACGACGTCTCCTTGATGTGCTCCGCTTCCTTCTGTGCCTGGATGAAGATCGGAGCGTCCGTGACCTTCGTGCGGATGTAGTAGCCGACGAGGACGATCACGGCCGACAGCCAGAACGCCACGCGCCAGCCCCAGCTGAGGAACGCCGCATCGGACAGCGTCGTCGTCAGGATCAGCAGGACGACGGTCGCGACGAGATTGCCCGCGGGTACACCGGCCTGCGGCCACGACGCCCAGAAGCCGCGGGAGCGGTTCGGGCTGTGCTCGGCCACCAGCAGCACCGCGCCACCCCACTCACCGCCGACGGCGAATCCCTGGATGAAACGGAGGGTGACGAGCAGGGCGGGAGCCCAGTAGCCGATCTGGCCGTAGGTGGGCAGGCAGCCCATCAGGAACGTGGCCGCGCCGACGAGGACGAGGCTGAACTGAAGCAGTTGCTTGCGGCCGAACTTGTCGCCGAAGTGACCGAACACGATGCCGCCGAGAGGCCGGGCGACGAAGCCCACGGCGTAGGTCACGAACGCCGCGATGATCCCGTCGAGTTCATTGCCTCCGGCCGCGAAGAAGACTTTGCTGAACACGAGAGTCGCCGCGGTCCCGTAGAGGAAGAACTCGTACCACTCGACCACGGTGCCGGCCATCGAGGCGCCGACCACCTTCTTCAGCCCGGATGGCGGGGCTTCCTTCACGTGCGGTGTTTCGTCGACGCTCATCTGTCGCTCCTCGTTACACTCCGTACCCCGTTGTGATTGGGGACACAGTTCGTTGTCCTGCCGAGTATTGATGCATATTTGTGCGCACACAATGACGCAACCTGCAGTCGGCATGTGCAAATATGCAGAAATGACCTCCGGAACAGCCATGCCCAGCGCCGACGACCTGCTCGTACTGCTGGCAGTGGGGCGGACCGGCCGCTTCAACACCGCCGCCGACGACCTGGGTGTCAACCACACAACCATCTCGCGTCGGATCGCGAGTCTGGAGAAAAGCCTCGGCGGCCGGGTACTCGTGAAGGCCGCCGGCGGGTGGGAACTCACCGACCTCGGGCGGCAGGCGCTGACCGCGGCCGAACGCGTGGAGGCCGCCGTCCACGGACTCGTCGCCGAACCCGGCCGCGCCGACCACCTGAAGGGCGTGGTCCGGGTATCGGCGACCGACGGGTTCAGCGCCTACATCGCGGCACCCGCCGGCGCGCTGATCCGCAGCAGACACCCCGAGGTGTCCGTGGAGATCGTCGCGATCACCCGCCGGGCCTCGCAGCATCGCTCTGGGCTCGACATCGAGATCGTCGTGGGCAAGCCGCAGGTGCACCGTGCGGAGGCGCTGTGGCTGGCCGACTACACCCTCGGCCTGTACGGCGCGAAGTCGTACCTGTCCGAACACGGCACCCCGAGGCAGGTGGGAGATCTGGCCGATCATTCACTCGTCTACTTCATCGACTCGATGCTGCAGGTCGACGAACTCGACCTCGCACGCCGCCTCACCGTGTCCATGCGCGAATCGGTGACGTCGACCAACGTGTTCGTACACGTCGAGGCAACCCGGGCGTCGGCGGGTATCGGGTTGCTGCCATGCTTCATGGCCGACCGCCACGACGACCTCGTGCGGGTGCTACCCGGGCAGGTCGAGGCCACGCTGGCCTACTGGCTCGTGGCGCGACCCGAGTCGTTGCGCCGACCGGAGGTCGCGGCGGTGGTGGGGGCGATCCGGGAGACGGTGGAGTCGCAGCGGGACGCGTTGGCGGGGCAGTGAGCGCGTCACGCTAGCGTCAAGGGGTGCGTCCCGAATCCCAGCGGTCCAACATCCAGACCTTCCACGTGATGGACGTGTGGAAGGCGGCCACCGAACGTCAGCGCACCCACGGTGACGTGCTGACGCTCGCGGCGGGGCAGCCGTCCACGCCCGCGCCGCAGCCGGTACTCCGCGCCACGCGGGAAGTGCTCGACGGGCACCTGCTCGGCTACACGGAGACGTTCGGGATCCTGCCGCTTCGGGAGGCGATCGCCGGGTACCACTCGTCCAAGTCCGGTATCGACGTCGACGCCGAGGACGTCGTCGTGACCACCGGATCCTCGGGTGCGTTCACGCTGCTGTTCCTCGCCGCCTTCGACGTCGGCGACACCGTCGTGGTGGCCCGCCCCGGCTACCCGGCCTACCGGAACACGCTCGCCGCGCTCGGTTGCACCGTCATCGAGATCGATTGCGGAGCAGACACCCGCTTCCAGCCGACGGTCGCGATGCTCGACGCCCTGCCCGAACCGCCGGCCGGACTGATCGTCGCCAGCCCCGCCAACCCCACCGGCACGGTCATCGACCCCGACGAACTGGCCGCCCTCGCCCGCTGGTGCGACGACCACGGGACGCTGCTGATCTCCGACGAGATCTACCACGGCATCGGATACGGCGAGCAGGCGATGACCAGCTCGTGGGAGACGTCGCGCGAATCCGTCGTCGTCGGATCGGTGTCCAAGTACTTCTCGATGACGGGCTGGCGGCTGGGCTGGATGCTGGTCCCCGAGGGACTGCGCCGGCCGTTGCAGCGCCTTGCCTCGAACATGACGGTGTGCCCGCCGGCCATCTCCCAGTACGCGGCGATCGCCGCGTTCACCGAGGAATCCAGGGCCGAGCTCGACGGCCACGTCCAGCGCTACGCCGTCAACCGGGAGCTGCTGCTCACCGGTCTCCCGGAACTGGGCATCACGGACCTGGCGCCCGCCGACGGCGCGTTCTACGTGTACGCCGACATCGGGCACCTGCTCGGCGGATCCCACGGCACGACGTCGACGGAATGGTGTTCACGACTGCTGCAGGACACCGGTCTGGCACTGGCCCCGGGCATCGATTTCGACACCGTCCACGGCGACCGGACGGTCCGGCTGTCGTTCGCCGGCTCCACCGCCGAGGTCCGGGAATCACTGGTGCGCCTGGGTCGCTGGCTGTAGCCGGAGTTGCCCGACCACGGCTCTTGCGGCGCCGCCGCAGCAGTTGTTCGATGGACTTGGGCGCACTGCGTGTTCGGGCGTGCCAGGCAAGGAGAACGGCGATGCTGTACATCGCGTTGTTCGCTTTCGTGTTGTGGGTTCTGTGCTTCGCCGACGCCATCACCACCGACGACGACCAGTTCCGAAGCCTCTCGAAGGAGGGCTGGCTGGTGATCGTGCTGCTGCTTCCGCTCGTCGGCTCGGTGTTGTGGCTCGTCGCCGGACGGCCGCAGAAGGACCAGGGTGATCGGCTGCCCGCCGACCCGGAGGAGGCGGAGTTCGTGCGGCGGTGCCGGGAACGGGCCGAGGAGCAGCGCCGGGAAGGTTTCCACGGGCACGACCAGGAGTAGAAGGCCTACACTGTGGCTAGGATTACAGTGTTACACACCGGCCCTGAGGCGACGACATGAGCGACATCAGTCATCCACAGCCACCCGTTCCCGGCGGAGTCCGCATCGGGACCGTGGAACGGGAGCAAGCCGCGGCGGCACTCGCGGAACATTTCGCAGCCGGACGGCTCGAGACCGACGAGTTCGACGCGAGGGTGCGCCAGGCGTACCTCGCCAAGACCGCCGCCGACCTCGCGCCGCTCTTCGCGGACTTGCCCCAGAAGCCGCGCTTCGGCGCCGAACCCGAGCGTGTGCGCCGCGATCCGGGACGGGAGGCGGCGGCACTGCGTGTTCTCGTGTTCGTGGTGGCCGTGCTCGCCGCGATCCTGTGGGTCGCCCTGGTCCGCGTCCCCCCGCTCGTCTTCCTGCCCATCGTCTGGCTGGTGCTGGCCCGGCGTGGCTTCGGCAGGCGGTCGTGCCGGGCGTGGTGACGCCCTGGGCTCCGAAGTGAAAACTACCGCGAGGTCGGTTGTCGCTCCCGTACTCTGACAGGCAGGTTGACGCCGTCGAGCGATCGAGGAGCCACGATGACCACCAGAATTGCGCGATGCGCGAGCCTGATCCCAGTTGTCGCGGCCTCCGCGCTGCTGCTGGGCGGATGCGGTTCCGACAGCGGTGACACCTCGTCGACCACCAGTGTGACGACGGCTGCTGCAACGACGACGTCGTCCACCGGGACGGTGGCGGCAGCAGCGATCACCAAGGAACAGGCGGAGCAGATCGCGATCGGGGCAGTCCCGGGCGGCACGGTCGCGAACTCCGAGCAACAACTCCGGGACGGTAAGGCGGTGTGGCACGTCCACATCCGCGACACACGGGGCTACGACTACGACGTCGACGTCGATGCGGCGACCGGCGCGGTGGTGCCCGAGAACCAGAACGGGGGGACCACCGCGGCACCTGCACCCGCACCCGCTCCTCCCGCCGGCGGGGCGGTCACCCAGGAGCAGGCGGAGCAGATCGCGGTCGCGACGGTCCCGGGCGGCACGGTCGCGAACGCCGAGGAGCAACACCGGGACGGTAAGACGGTGTGGCACATTCACATCCGCGACGCCAAGGGCTGGGACTACGACGTGAACGTCGACGCCTCCACCGGAGCCGTCCTTCCCGACAACTGAGCGTGGGTAGAACGACCCATGGTCCGCTCGGCGCGAGATGGGTGAATTGTCCGATGTCCTTGTGGTGACGCCGCTCTAGCGTCGATGCCATGGTCACTACGTCAGTTCTCATGTCGCGTCCCGGCTTCCAGCGGTGGGCTGCCGGTGCGGGCGTGGCGGGTCCGCTCGTCTTCACCGTCGGGTTCGTCCTCCAGGAGACGTTCCTGCGAGACGACTACAGCCCGATCGCCGAACCCGTCAGTGCTCTCGAGGCCGACCCGAGCGGGTGGATCCAGCAGGTGAACTTCGTGCTGTTCGCTGCCCTACTGACGATCTTCGCGGTCGGACTGCACCGCGGCATCGCGGCGACGCGGTTCGGCTGGGCGGGACCGGCTCTCCTCGGCGGCGCGGCGGTGGGACTGGTTCTCGCCGCCATGTTTCCGTTGCGGGAGGACGCGGCCGGGAACGCGTACGACCCCGGCAACCATGTGATCGCGGGGGTCATGTTCTTCTCCTGCAGCGCCCTGGCACTGGTGGTGCTGTCGCGCCGGTTCGCCGCCGATCCGCGATGGCGCGGCCTGGCACGGTACGTCGGGGTCGCCGGGGTGCTCGGCCTGGGATGCTTCGTGATGCTGGGCCGGTTCGCGATGCCGGAGGGTGCCCCGCTGCACGACGTCGCCGGTCTTCTCCAGCGCGGCACCCTGCTCATCTTGACGTTCCCGGCGCTGGTGACGATGGCCCTGCGGCTCCGTCGCCTCGCCTGCCGGCCTCCGGTGCTCATCCGGTCGTGAAGGCCGGCATCTGTACTCGCGCGAGGCAACTCGTGTCGTAGCCGCCGGCCGGCTTCTCGAGGAAGCTGACCGTGACGGCCGGGGCGCAGTCCGAGGACTGCAGCACGTCGTGGCCGAGTCCGGGGAACTCGAGGACCTCGGACCGCGACAGGGATTCGGCCGCGGTGCGCGCCCGCGACGGCGGGGTGACGGCGTCGAGCGACCCGGTGAGGAGCAGCGTCGGCACGTCGCTCGCCGTGGGCTGGTGCACGCGGGCGTCGGATGCGGGCACGTCCCAGACGTCGCAGTCGTCGAAGATCCGGGCCGCCTGCGGCACCAGCGACAGCACGGGGTCCGGGAAGTCGGGGAGCGCCCGCTTCGCGGTGGCGGCAACCTGCTCACTGTCGGTGAACGACGTCTGTTCACCGCAGAACACCCCGAACGTCAGCCCGTAGCCGATGAGGCCCGGCGGTGTCACCGTGCCGAGCAGCGCGGTGGCGGCCGGGACGCCATCGCCGGTGGCGGTCGAGTGGATGAGCGCGGGTAGTCCGGCGTAGTTCCCCGGCGCCAGGCTCTGCTGGATCACCAGATTCGCGAAGGTGTACCCGTCGAGGACGACGCGCCTGCCGGACAGTTCGACGGTCAGCGGCGCGGCGGCCAACCGGTTCACGGTCCCGGTGAATTCGTCCTGCAGTCCGGGGTAGGCGGCGGCGCATGCCGGCTGAGCCGCGCACGCGTCGAACAGTGCGCGGTATCCCTCGGCGGCGCCCGGCCAGAAGCCCTCGATGATGTTGCTCTGCGTCGGCACCACCGAGTCCAGTACGACGCTGCGGATGCCGTCCGGGTGGTCGCGGAGCAGAGTCAGCGCGAGGTCGGTGCCGTACGAGACGCCGTAGACGTTCCACTCGTCGAGGCCGAGCGCCACCCGCAGATCCGCGACGTCGGCGGCGTTCGCGGTGGTGTCGTACGCGCCCAGGTCATGGCCGCCGCCGGCCACGCGGTCGCGGCACGACCGGGTGGCCTGGACGCCCTGCGGCGCGGTCGCCGGATCGAGCGGACTCAGACCCGTCTGAGCCGACTGGAACTCGTCGATCTCGGGGCACGGCAGGAACGGGTCGGAGTGCATGGTGCCGCGCTGGGCGAGGAACAGGACGTCGCGGTCGCGGTTCAGCCCGAGCGGCTCCACCTGGGCGGCGCTCGCGAGCGCGGGCCCGCCCGGACCTCCCGTCAGATAGACGAGCGGGTCGGGTCGCGGGGTCGGAGACGCGGCAGCCAGTCGCGTCACGGCCAGTTCGATCCGGCGGCCGTCCGGACGCGATCGGTCCTCCGGCACGGTCAGGGTGCCGCAGCTGAAGCCGGGTCCGAGGTCCAGCTGCGGCACCCCGGAGACGTTCGGGGACGGGCACGCCGCGGCGGTGTACGTGGCCGCTGACGAGGTGTCCGGATCCGGTGCGGGGCCACCCCGGGATCCGCACGCCGACACCAGTCCGAGCGGCGCGATCGCCGCACATCCCAGGGCCAGCATCCGCACCGACACCCGCATGGTCCCGACGCTACGCGGGTGGTCTCGACCGCCCATATACTTCGCGGTCTGTCGTCCAATTTGCCCTGGTTCGGCGCCCGCGGCTGGCAGGATGAATTGGTGTCATCTGCGGCAACTCCGAAGGGCGAACGGCGCCGACAGGCGCTGGTCGAGGCCGCCGCCGATCTGTTGCTCGAGGGCGGATTCGACGCGGTCCGGCACCGCTCGGTGGCCACCCGGGCCGACCTTCCGCTCGCGTCGACCACCTACTACTTCGAGTCGCTGGACGACCTGATCGCGAAGGCCGTCGAATGCAACGGCAACCGTGATCTCGCGGTCATGCGCGGTCGCGTCGACGACGTCACGCACCGGCGCCGCGGCCGCGAATCCACCGTCGACCTCCTCCTCGATCTCCTCGTCGGACCGGCCCTGATCAGTGAGGACTGCCGCGAGAGGCTGATCTCCCGGTACGAGCGGTTCACGGCCTGCGCGCGTCGCCCCGAACTGCGCGAGGTGCAGTTGCGGTTGCGCGCGCAACTCGACGACGTACTCACCGAGGCCCTGCGACGCTCCGACCGCGACGTCCGGCAGGAGCAACTCCGGCGGCTCGTCGCCGTCGTCGACGGAGCCCTGGTGACCGCGCTCGGCGAACACGACCCCGACCTGCGGGCCCTCGCCCGGGCCATGCTGCTCGACGTCGTCGACGTCGTCGCGCCGGCCCTGGACCGGCCGGACCACGTCGAGCTGTAGGACCGCCGTAAACTGAGGACTCGTGAGCCGCATCCCGAACGTCCTTGCCAACCGTTACGCCAGCCCCGAACTCGTCGAGTTGTGGTCGCCCGAGCACAAGATCGTCCTCGAGCGTCAGCTGTGGCTCGCCGTGCTGCGTGCCCAGGCGGAACTCGGGATCGACGTGCCGGCCGAGGCGCTCGCCGACTACGAGCGGGTGCTCGAGCAGGTGGACCTCGACTCGATCGCCGACCGTGAGCGCGTCACGCGCCACGACGTGAAGGCCCGCATCGAGGAATTCAACGCACTCGCCGGGCACGAGCAGGTTCACAAGGGTCTGACCAGCCGCGACCTCACCGAGAACGTCGAGCAGTTGCAGATCCTGCGGTCGCTCGAGCACGTGCACGCGCACGGAGTCGCGGTCGCGGCCCGGCTGGCCGAGCGGGCCGCCGAGTACGGCAGCCTCGTCATGGCAGGCCGGTCGCACAACGTCGCGGCGCAGGCCACCACGCTGGGCAAGCGGTTCGCGTCCGCCGCCGACGAACTGCTCGTCGCGCTCACCCGGCTGCGCGAGCTGATCGACCGCTACCCGCTGCGCGGCATCAAGGGCCCCATGGGCACCGCGCAGGACATGCTCGACCTCCTCGACGGCGACGCGTCCAAGCTGGAGGCGCTGGAGCAGAAGGTCGCCGAGCACCTCGGCTTCTCCCACGTGTTCACGAGCGTCGGCCAGGTGTACCCGCGGTCGCTGGACCACGACGTGCTGTCTGCGCTGGTGCAGGTGGCGGCCGGGCCGTCGTCGTTCGCGCACACCATCCGCCTGATGGCGGGCCACGAACTGGTCACCGAGGGCTTCCAGCCCGGCCAGGTCGGGTCGTCCGCGATGCCGCACAAGATGAACACCCGTTCCTGCGAGCGCGTCAACGGACTGCAGGTCGTACTGCGCGGGTACGCGTCCATGGGCGCCGAGCTCGCGGGCGCGCAATGGAACGAGGGCGACGTGTTCTGCTCGGTGGTGCGCCGCGTCGCGCTGCCGGACGCGTTCTTCGCGATCGACGGACTGATCGAGACGTTCCTGACGGTGCTCGCCGAATTCGGCGCCTACCCCGCCGTCATCGAGAAGGAACTCACCCGGTACCTGCCGTTCCTCGCCACGACCAAGGTCTTGATGGCCCTGGTGCGGGCCGGAGTGGGCCGGGAGACGGCGCACGAGGTCATCAAGGAACACGCCGTCGCCGTCGCGCTGGCGATGCGTGAGGAAGGCAGGGAGCCCGACCTCCTCGACCGCCTCGCCGCCGACGACCGCCTGCCCCTCGACCGGGCCGCCCTCGACGAGGCCCTCGCCGACAAGAAGGCATTCATCGGTGCCGCCGAAGCGCAGGTCGCCACGGTCGTCGCGCAGGTGCAGAAGCTCGTCGACTCCGACCCCGAGGCAGCCGCCTACCAGCCGTCCCCGATCCTGTAGGCGCGTAGCGCCCGTGCGCCTTTTTGGTAGCGGGGACTACCGAAAAGGCGCACAAGCACCGGAGGTGCCTACCCCGTGAACTGCATTTTCTGCGAGATCGTGTCGGGTCGATCCGACGCCAGTGTCGTGCACGAGGACGACGACGTGATGGCGTTCATGGACATCCGGCCGTGGACGTCCGGACACCTGCTGGTGGTCCCGAAGCGGCACGCGAGCGGGCTCGCCGACCTCGACCCGGGCGACGGCGCGGCGGTGTTCGCGGTGGGGCAGCGCATCGCGACCGCGCTGCGCCACGGGCCGATGCGGGCTGAGGGCGTCAACCTGTTCCTGGCCGACGGGATCGCCGCCGGCCAGGAGGTGTTCCACGTCCACCTGCATGTGGTTCCCCGGACTGCTGGTGACGGGTTCGGGCTGCGCGGAATGCCGAAGTCGCCGAGCCGGATCGCGCTCGATCAGACGGCGGGCGTCATCCGTTCCTCCCTCACCTGACGTGAGTGGCAAAGCGTGCGGGAGCACACTTTGTCACTCACGTGCGGGGAAGCGGACCTCGCCGGTGGGGCCGTTCTCGTCGAACCGTCGTTCGGTGATGTCGAAGGTGCCGTCCGGCCGGACCCGCAGCAGCGTGGACGCCCGCGTTCCGTATTCGCCGTAGTGAATGAACCGGGACGAGAGGGCGCGTTCGAGTTCGGGTTCGATGCCCGTGTCGGGCAGCGATTCCCACGGTGCGGGGTCGCTGTCGGCGAGCAGGTCGAAGTATGCCCCCGGATCTGCCTCGGGGCTGCCGTCGTCGGCGGCGAGGGCGGCGGCGAACGCCTGCTTGCCGCCGGTCACCTTCGGCCACGGCGTGTCGAGTTCGGCGTTGGAGAGGCCGTGGACGCCGGGTTCCACGCGCTGCCGTCGGCCATGGGGCCGGTTGGTGGCCCACCACAGTTCCGTGGGGTCGCCGACGAGCAGGTTGAAGCTGCCGTACTCGGCGCCCGTCGCCGCCACCTGTTCGGCGTGATCGGCGGGTGACAGCCCGCCGTGGAGGAAGTCGACGGGCAGGGCACCGCGGGACCGTGTCCCGGTCGCGGGGGCGCCGTCGCGGACGTTGGTGACGGCCGCGAATCGCAGGGAGTCGGCGATGCCCATCCAGGTGCCGCCGGCGAGCAGATCGCGGCCCGCGACGAACCCGTCGTCCCACCTGCTCAGCGGTTCGGTGGGGCGGGCGTAGAACTCGTCGCGGTTGGCCGCGACGACGAGGGGGAGATCGGGGCGGGTATGCCAGGCGAACAGGACCAGGCACATGCAGATGTCTCCCTCGTTACCCTCGGTCATCCGAACTCGGTTGCACGCCCGAGCGTAGCCGCCCTCGTAATACCTCTGAAACAGAGCTATATTGAAGGTATGGCACAGAACGAGGCACCCGACCACTCGGCGCCTGCCGAACAGCTCTTCGCCGCAATCGGATTGCTGCGCCGGCACACGCGCCGTCGGGTCGGGCGGCCGTGGCCGGAGACACCATTGACGGGGTCGCAGGTGGAGTTGGTGCGCCTGCTCCGCCGCAGGCCCGGCACGTCCGTCGCGGAGGCTGCGGCGGCCCTGGGCCTCGCGGCGAACACCGTCTCCACCCTTGTGCGGCAACTCACCGACGCCGGGCTGGTCGAACGGGTGCGGGACGAGTCCGACCGCCGCGTTGCCCGCCTGGCGCTCACCGACGAGGCGCGGTCGCAGGTCGAGCGCTGGCGCGACCGCCGCAACATCGAGGTCGCGGCCGCATTCGACGGACTGAGCCGCGCGGACAGGCAGGCCATCGAATCCGCCATTCCCGCCATCACCCGCCTCGCCGGAGCACTCCACCCGGATCAGGCCGGGCAGAGCGATCAGGAGGTCGTCAGATGATGTTCCGCAGGGCGCAGACCGCCGCACGACAGCGGCCGTCCCACGACGCGCTGGAACTGTCGCACGTGACGTACTCGTTCGGGGACTACGCCGCGGTGAAGGACCTGAGCCTCGCGATCGAGGCGGGGGAGTGCTTCGGCCTTCTCGGCCCCAACGGGGCGGGGAAGACCACCACGATCCGACTGCTCAACACGCTTCTTCCGCTGCAGGGCGGTGACGTGAGCATCTTCGGGTTCGACGTGCGCACCCAGGCCATGGCCGTGCGACGGCTGCTCGGGTATGTGCCGCAACAGTTGTCGATCGAAGGCGCGCTCACCGCCCGTGAGAACGTGTCGTGGTTCGCCCGCCTCTACGACGTACCCCGGTCCGAACGCCGGCGCCGGGTGGACGAGGTGCTGGAGATGGTGGATCTCTCCGATGTCGCCGACCGGGTGGCGTCGAGTTTCTCGGGCGGCATGGTCCGGCGCCTCGAACTCGCGCAGGCGTTGGTCAACCGGCCGTCGTTGCTGGTGCTCGACGAACCGACGGTCGGGCTCGATCCGGTCGCGCGGGATTCGGTGTGGACCCGCGTCACCGAGATGCAGAAGCAGTACGGGATGACGGTCCTGCTCACCACCCACTACATGGAAGAGGCCGAGGCGCTGTGTGATCGGGTCGCACTGATGCACCGCGGCGAATTGCGGGCGGTCGGTTCCCCGTCCGGACTCGTCGCCGAACTGGGGCCCGACGCGACGCTCGACGATGTCTTCCGCCACTTCACCGGTGACAGTCTCACCGCCGACGAGAAGGGAGGGCTCCGGGATGTCCGTAGCGCCCGCCGCACTGCCCGCCGTATGGGCTGAACCGCCGACCCGGGGTGTGCTCCGGTTGTTGTCGCGGATCGTCACGTTCTGCCTGGTCGAGCTGCAGAAGCTCCGCCACGATCGAACGGAGTTGGTGACCCGTGCGATCCAGCCGATCCTGTGGCTGGTCATCTTCGGGGAGACGTTCAGCCGCATCCGCGCGATCCCGACCGGCGACGTCCCCTACCTGGACTATCTGGCGCCGGGCATCATCGCCCAGTCGGCGCTGTTCGTCGCGATCTTCTACGGCATCCAGATCATCTGGGAACGCGATGCCGGGGTCCTGACCAAACTGCTCGTGACACCCACTCCGCGTGCCGCTCTCGTGACGGGTAAGGCGTTCGCGGCCGGTGTCCGCGCGGTGGCCCAGGCCGTGGTCGTCGTGGTCGTGGCTGCGCTGCTCGGCGTCGGAATGACGTGGAATCCGGTGCGCCTTCTGGGTGTCGTCGTGGTCGTGGTGCTGGGAGCGGCGTTCTTCTCGTGCCTTTCGGTGGCCATCGCCGGGGTGGTGCTCAAACGTGACCGGCTGATGGGGATCGGGCAGGCGATCACGATGCCGCTGTTCTTCGCGTCGAACGCGCTGTACCCGGTGGAACTCATGCCGGGGTGGGTCCAGGCGATCAGCCGCGTCAACCCCCTGAGTTACGAGGTGTCCGCACTCAGGGGGCTGCTGATCGGCCAGCCGACGAACTACTGGCTGGACTTCGGGGTCCTTGTGGCAGCCGCGGTGCTCGGGATCGCCGTCGCGTCCGCGCTGCTGGGGAGACTGTCCCGATAGCCGGGTCGGGTTACGAAGTCACGAACGTCTTCTCCAGTGCCCGGCGCAGGTCGGACTTGCTGATCTTGCCGACGCCGGTGACCGGGAACTCGTCGACGAACACCACCTTGTCCGGCACCTTGTACTCGGCGAGTCCCCGGCTGCGGACGAACTTCTTGAGTTCGACGGCCTTCGGCTGCTCACCCTGGACCACGACGAACGCGCAACTCCGCTCGCCGAGATACGGGTCGGGCATCGACACCACCGCGACGTCGGCGACGGTGGGGTGTGCGAGTAGAAGGTTCTCGACCTCTTCCGCGGCCACCTTCTCGCCACCGCGGTTGATCTGATCCTTCGCGCGGCCCTCGACCACGAGGTAGCCGTCGTCCGTGAGCCGGACGATGTCGCCGGTGCGGTAGAAGCCGTCCTCGGTGAAGGCCGTCGAATTGTGTTCGGGAGCCCGGTAATACCCACGGATGGTGTACGGGCCGCGGGTGAGCAGATGGCCGGACGTGCCGTTCGGGACGGGCTCGCCGTGGTCGTCGACCACCCGGACCTCGTCGTCGGGGCTGATCGGTCTGCCCTGGGTGGTGACGATCGTGTCTTCCGGGTCGTCGAGCCGGGTGTAGTTGACCAGTCCCTCCGCCATCCCGAAGACCTGCTGCAGCGTGCACCCGAGTTCGGGGCGGACCCGCTTCGCCGCCTCGGCGCTGAACTTGGCACCGCCCACCTGCAGCACCTCGAGGCTCGAGATGTCCCGTTCCGTGCGACCACTGGCGGCCAGCCACGCCAACGCGAGCGGCGGCACCAGCGACGCAATCGTGACGCCCTCCCGCTCGATGAGAGCGAACGCGGTGTCGGGACTCGGATCCGGCGCGAGCACCACGCGACCGCCGGCGTGCAGTACGCCGAGGATGCCCGGTGAGCTCATCGGAAAATTGTGCGCCGCAGGCAGAACGACGAGCATGCGGGTGCTCTCGTCGATGCCGCAGATGCGGTCCGACTCGCGCACCGAGTACAGGTAGTCGGTGTGCGTACGCGGGATCAGCTTCGACACCCCGGTGGTTCCGCCCGAGAGCTGCAGGAACGCCACGGATTCCGGACCCACCGCCGGCTCGTCCGAGATCGGTTCCGCCGCCCGCAGTTCGTCGAGTGACGTGAACTCCTCCGCGTCCCCGGCCACGATGATTCTCGGCGGATTCTCGGCGGACGACACCACGTCGCGGGCGAGTGTGCGGTAGTCGAATCCGGCGTGCGTATCGGTGACGACGTAGGCCGCGGCGTCGGTGAAGCTGCAGAAGTAGGAGATCTCCTGGGCGCGGTGCGCGGGCAGCGCGAACACCGGCAGTGCGCCCAGTCGGAAGACCGCGAAGATCACCTCGACGTACTCGACGATGTTCGGCAGCTGCACCACCACGCGGTCGCCGGGCTGCACCCCCGACGACTGCAGCCCGGCGGCGAGCCGGTCGGCGCGGTCGGACAGTTCCCGGTAGGTGAGGGCACGGTCGACCCCGGACGCATCCGGTCCGGTCACGGCGATCGCGTCCCCGAATTGCTCGGCGCGGACCTCCAGGAACTGCTGGAACGTCTCGTCCGTCCAGTACCCGGCGTCACGGTAGCGTGCGGCGAGGTCGGCGGGATAGCCGACGGTGCTCTCCAGGGGAGCGCGAACGCTCGTGGTCATCGAAAGTCCTTTCACGGGCATGGCTGTTCGGGTCGTCAGGCTCGGAGGGTAGCGCCGCCGTCGACGTAGAGCGCCTGCATGGTGATGTGACGCGCCCGCTCCGACAGGAGGAACTCGACGGAGTCCGCGATGTCGGCGGCGTCGGCGATGCGGCCCAGCGGGATACCGACCTTGAACGTGCCCAGGTCTCCGTCGATCGCTCCGCGCGCTCCGGTGTCGTCGGCGGGGTCCGACCACAGCGAACGCTGCATTGCGGTGTCCGTCGAGCCGGGGGCGACGATGTTGGCGCGGATCCCGTATTCGGCCAGTTCGAGGCCGAGCACCCGGACGATCATCGAGACGGCGGCCTTGGACGCGCCGTACGCGCCCATTCCGGTGCGGGGGACGCCCGCGGCGTTGGAACCGACCACGACGATGGAACCGGCTGCACGCTCACGCATTCCGGTGCCGACCGCCCGCAGCACGTTGACGAGGCCGGTGACGTTGACGTCGAACACGCGCTGCCAGCTCGCGGGATCGGCGTCGAGAACCGAGCCGGTCTCGAGTACACCTGCCACGTGTGCGAGTGCGGTGACGGGACCGTGCTCGTCCTCGATCCGGCGGACGGTGTCGGTGACGGCGACGGTGTCGCGGATGTCGGTGACGGCGATGCCGAGCGGCGGGGTGTCGAGCAGTGCCGCGGTGGCGGCGAGGCCGTCGGCGTCACGGTCGAGCAGCACCAGGCGGTGGCCGGACCGCGACAGTGTGACGGCCGTGGCCCGCCCGATGCCCTGGGCTGCCCCGACGACCAGTGTCGTGCCGCTCATCGGGGGAGCCCCAGTGCGGTGAGGACGGTGCCCAGTTTGGTTGTGGTCTCGGCGAGTTCGTCGTCCGGTTCGGATGCGGCGACGATGCCGCCGCCGGCGTACGCCGTGACGGTGGTGCGGTCGGCGTCGATCCGCGCGCACCGGATGGTGACCATCCATTCGCCGTCACCGTCGGCGTCGGCCCAGCCCACGGCGCCGGCGTAGAAGCCGCGGTCGCCCTCGAGTTCGCCGATCAGCGCCCGCGCGGCGTCGGTGGGGGTGCCGCACACGGCGGGGGTCGGGTGCACGGCGACGGCGAGGTCCAGTGCGGTCACCGAGCGGTCCCGCAGCCGTCCCGACACGGGCGTGCCGAGATGCCACAGTTGCGGTGTGCTGGTGAGGGTGGGCCGGTCCGGGATGTCGAGTTCGGTGCAGAACGGTTCGAGGCTCGCTCGCAGCGCCTCGACGACGAGGGCGTGCTCGCGCAGATTCTTCTCCGACGACGCGAGGTTCTCCGCGGTCAGCCGGTCGATCTCGGGATCGGTGTGCCGGGGAGCGGAGCCGGCGAGTGGATGGCAGGTCACGGTGTCGCCGCGGCGACGGATGAGCACTTCGGGACTCGAGCCGACGAGGTGCCGTCCCGACCAGCCGGTGCCTGCGGCGCTGAGATCGACGCTGAAGCCGTTGCCGCCGAGGTCGTTCGCCACAAGTCGCGCGAGCACTGCGTGCGGATGCAGCGGTTCGTCGGTGTGCAGGACTACCGATCGGGCGAGCACCACCTTGTGCAGTGTGGCCTCGGGTTCCCGCAGCACGTGAATGGCGGCGGCGACCCGGGCGACGTGCTCGTCCTCCGGGGGAATCGACTTGCCGGCGCGGACGTGCGGGAGGGCCTGCGGACGAGGGGTCCAGCTTCCCGGGTGATGACGCAGCGTCTGTGGTGCGATCAGCGCGGCGGGATGTGACGGGTCGAAGGCGAGCGCGCCGACCACCGAGGTCGCGGCGCCGCTCCGGAGGGCCGCGGCGGCGGCGCTGGCGGAGTCGTAACCGGTGCGGACGCCGTCGGCGATCACGGTGCCGTGCGGGCGGGACAGAACGAACGGCGTGCCCGGCGGGAGGTCCGCCGAAGTCCCTGCGGACTCGGCAACGGCCGTCGATTCCATGTGTGCTCACCTCTCATAGCGGACAACTGCGGTGCGGGTGGCGATGCGTACCCTCACGCATCGACCATATACGGTTAGCCTAACCTTTGGCGGGTCCGCTTCTCGGTCGGTGGTTCCAGAGCGAGGCGTATCTCCCTGCGGGCCAGCGGTTTCGAGTCACGACGCGAGGGTGCAATATCGCCTCCAATCGGATCGGGATCGACACCGACGCCCGTGGCCTAACATCGCATGCACACGTGGCACGGAGGGCAGGTCTCTGCAATGACCGAACGCAGGTTCTCGCTCGATCAGCGGATCGTCGCTGCCCTCCAGGTCGACGGGCGGTGTTCCTGGAGCCGAATCGCCCAGGCGCTCGGCGAACCCGAACGGAACGTGACCCGGCACGGCATCGCGCTACTCGAGTCCGGCCGGGTGGCCGTCACCGCCGTCGCGAACAGCGGCGGCACCGCGATCGTGCGCCTCCAGTGCTCCCCGGGAACGGTGCGGGTGGCGGCGAGCGCCCTCGCTCAGCGCAGCGACTGCATCTTCGTGTACATCCTCACCGGCACCGCCGACTGCGTGGCCGAAATCCACGTGTCCCGGGACCGCCTCCCCAAGCTCGTCATGGACGAACTGCCCGCGACGATGGGCGTCGTCCGAAGCTGGACCGACCCCGTGCTGCGGTACTTCCGTACGGTCCGTGAATGGGAGGCGGGGGTGCTGACCCCCGCCGAGAAGGAAGCGATCGGTGGGGTGGCGCCTCCGGCGTCCTTCCTCACCGACCTCGAACGCGGCACCCGCGACCCCGTCGACCGGACGATCATCCGCGAACTGATGCAGAACGGGCGGGTGGGCACCACGGCACTCGCCCGGACCTCGGGTGTGTCCGAGGCGACGGCCCGGCGACGGGT
Source organism: Rhodococcus sp. NPDC127593 (assembly GCF_042671975.1). Taxonomy (NCBI): domain Bacteria; kingdom Bacillati; phylum Actinomycetota; class Actinomycetes; order Mycobacteriales; family Nocardiaceae; genus Rhodococcus; species Rhodococcus sp. NPDC127593. Next base: position 252,917 of record NZ_JBHXWI010000004.1, read on the forward strand.
CCAGGCGCTGCTCACCGAGGGCGCGATCAGCCTTCGGGTGGTGGTGGATCCGGCCCTGTTCGGGCTGCGTGCCGAGGCGATGCTGTTCATCAAGACCCAGCGCAACCGGATCGAACCGCTCGTCCGGGGGATGCTCGAGATGCCGTACGTGCGGTACGCCGCCGGCACGGCGGGCGAGTACCAGGTGGTCGCCAACATCGCCGCCCCGGACGAGTCGGTGCTCTACGACTACATCACCACCGCGCCGTGGGTGGCGGACGCGGCGGCGCTGGAAACCAACATGGTGGTGCAGGCGGTCAAGCGCAGCGGCCGGGCGATGTGACGGATTTCGACATCGGGCGGCTCCTACAGCGCACCTGATTGCGATCTCCGACAGGTTGGTGGCCGATTTCGCCGAACCTCGTCCAGCTGTTGAGTGCTGTGATCCGCACCACGCATGCTTCCTCTACTCCCCGGATGGAAGAAGGAACAGCATGCAACGAGACGCCATTCTCGGGGCGATCGAGGATTCGCCGCAGCGCCGCTGGCTGCTGCTCGTCCCGGTCGCCCCGGTGCTCGCACTCGTCACCGCCGTGTGGCTGCCGTTTGTGAACACGGCCGATCTGTGGCTGGGGATGCCCCGGCTCCTCGTCTGGTGCTCGGCCTGGGTGCTCCTCCTGCTGCCCGCGCTGGCGGCGGTGGAGTTCGGCCTCGTCCGGCCGCACGAGGAGGCGACGCTATGACGAACTCGGCACTGTGGATCACCCTGGCCGGCATGATCGGTCTGGCCGTGATCGCGGTCGGTGGGCGCCGGAAACGGGCTCAGAACCTGAGCGAGTGGACGGTCGGCACGCGGAACTTCGGTGTGGTCACCAGTTTCTTCCTGCAGGCCGGCGAATCGTTCACCACGTTCACGTTCCTCGGTGTCGCCGGTATCGCATTCACCGCGGGCATCGGCGCCACCTACGCCATCCCGTACATCCCGCTCGGCTACGTGGCCCTGTATTTCATCGGACCGCGGATCTGGAAGCTCAGCAAGGACCGCGGCTACATCACCCAGGCCGACTTCTTCGCGGACCGGTACCGCAGCCCGCTCCTCGGGCGGCTCGTCGCCCTGTGCGGCATCATCTTCCTCCTGCCGTACCTGCAGTTGCAGATCACCGGTCTCGGTCTGATCGTCCGTCTCGTCACCGGCAGCGCGAGTTCGGGCACGCTGAGCATGATCGTCGCGACCGTCCTCGTCGTCGGATTCGTGCTGTGGGCCGGCATCCACGGCCTCGCGCGCACCGCCTATGTCAAGGACGTCCTGATCCTGCTCGCCGTCGTGGTGCTGTCGATCGTGATCCCGTTGCACTTCGCCGGTGGCATCGGCGACGTGTTCGGCCAGATCGCCCAGACCCACAGCGAGATGCTGACCGTGAACCCCGGCGACTACGACAAGGTCTGGTGGACCACCAGCCTGCTGATCTCCGCGATCGGCTGCGGGTTCCTCACCACCCCGCATCTGTGGCCGCCGCTGCTGGCCGCCAAGAACGGTCGAGTGATCCGCTCCAACAACACTTTTCTGCCGATGTACCAGGTGGTCATGATTCTCCCGATCATGCTGGGCTTCGTCGGGATCCTCGCACTGAATCCCAACACCAGCAGTAACGCCGTCCTCCTCACGCTGGCCGGGGGAGCCCTGCCGAACTGGGCGCTCGGACTGATCGCGATCGCCGCAGCCTCCGCCGCGATGCTGCCCGCCGGCGCCATCTGCATCGGCATCTCGACGCTGGCTTCGCACAACCTGGTGAAGATTCAGAGCGAGCGCACGAAGCTCCGGTTCAACCACCTCGTCGTGATCGCGGCTGCCACCACGGCTCTGGTGCTCGGCCTGACGCGCCCCGATCTGCTGGCCAATCTGCTGCTGCTCACGTTCGGCGGGCTCAGCCAGCTGGCTCCCGGTCTGGCGCTGGCCCTGCCCGAGAAGCCGTTGCTCGCCAAGCAGTCCGTGTTCGCCGGTCTCGTCGTGGGAATGCTCACCGTCATCGTGATGACCGTCTTCGACCTGAACCTCGCCAACATCGACGCCGGCATCTGCGGCCTGGTCCTCAACCTCGCGGTGATCGCCGTCGTGGAGGCCGTCGTCCGCGCCACCCGTCCCCGCACCCCGACCCCCGCGCCGTCGGAAGACCTTCCCGCCACCACCTCGATCCTGGAGACCTCGAAATGACCATCGATCACTACTCGACCGCGCGAGAGATGCTCGCCGCACTCCGTAGCAAGGACATCTCGGCCCACGAGCTGCTCGACCTGCACACGGATCGGATCGCGCAGGTGAATCCGACGGTCAACGCGCTCGTCAGCCTCGACCTGGACCGCGCGCACGCCACCGCTGCCACCGCTGACGCACAGACGGCCGCCGGAAGCCCGGTGGGTCCGTTGCACGGACTGCCGTTCGCGTTCAAGGACACTCACGACGTCGCCGGTTTCCCCACGGTCGCGGGCTCACCGCTCCTCGTCGACAACGTGCCCGAGACCAGTGAGCTGATCGCCGAACGTGTCATCGCGGCCGGGGCCGTCACGATCGGCAAGACCAACGTCCCCGAATTCGCCGCCGGCTCGCACACGTTCAACCCCGTCTTCGGGACCACCACCAACCCGTACGACCCCACCAAGAGCGCGGGTGGCTCGAGCGGCGGCGCCGCGTCCGCGCTCGGTGCGGGACTGGTCGCGCTCGCCGACGGCAGCGACATGGGCGGTTCGCTGCGCAACCCGGCGTCGTTCTGCAACGTCGTCGGATTGCGCCCCACGCCGGGCCGCGTACCGTGCTGGCCCAACAGCGCCCCGTGGGACTCACTCGTGACGCAGGGGCCGATGGCCCGGAACGTCGACGACCTGGAACTGCTGCTGTCGGTGATCTCCGGACCCGACGCGCGCATCCGCAGCTCGCTCAGCGCCGATGCCCTCGCGCCGCGCCTCGGTGTCGCCGGCCTGCAGGGTCTGCGCGTCGCGGTGTCCGCGGATCTGAACGGCATCTTCCCCGTGGACCCGCCGGTCCGCGAGATCCACGACCGGCAGTCGTCGATCTTCGCCGCCGCGGGTGCGGTGGTGGCCGAGGACGCACCGTCGATTCCCGACGCCGAGTGGGTGTTCCGCACGCTGCGGGCGTGGCGGTTCAAGATCGACCTCGGTGACCGCGCCGACGCCACCCCCGACCTGCTGAAGCCGTCGCTGCTCGACAACATCCGGCAGGCAGACCGGCTTTCCGCCGACGATGTCGCGAAAGCCATGGTGGCACAGGCGGAGATCCAGTATCGCGCCGTCGAATTCTTCACCCACCACGACATCCTGGTGATGCCGGTGTCGCAGGTGCTCCCGTTCGACGCCGAACTCGAGTACCCGGCCGCGGTCGACGGTCGTCGCTGCGACGACTACCTCGACTGGATGACGTCGGCGTTGACCGTGACGGTCCTGGGATGCCCGTCGATCTCCGTTCCCGCCGGATTCAGCGCCGACGGTCTGCCGGTCGGTGTGCAGATCGTTGCCGCCCCGGGCAACGACCTGTTCCTGCTCGACGTGGCGCGGGCCTACGAGCGGCTCAACCCCGTCGGGGCCATACGCCCGCATCTGCTCGACGGGGCAGCAGCGTCTCGCCCGTCGTGAAGTCGTCCTCGCCGACCCGGTGGACGTGGATGAGGTTGGTGGATCCGACGGTGTGCGGGGGAGAGCCGGCGACGATGACGACGAGGTCGCCGCGCCGGTAGCGGCCCAGCCGGAGGAGCGCGGTGTCGACCTGGCGGATCATCTCGTCGGTCGACTCGACCGGGTCGACGAGGAACGTCTCGGTGCCCCAGGTGAGGGCCAGTTCGTTGCGCACCTGGGGTACCGGGGTGAACGCCAGCAGGGGCAGCGGGGTGTGGAGCCGGGCCAGGCGTCGCACGGTGTCCCCGGACTGGGTGAACGCCACCAGCGCGGTGGCGTTCAGGCGCTCGCCGATGTCCCGGGCGGCGAACGAGAGCACACCGCCGTGGGTACGCGGGATGTGCGTCAGGGCGGGAACGGTGGTGGACTCGCGTTCGACGGCGGAGAGGATCCGCGCCATCGTCGCGACCGTCTCGATCGGGTATGCACCGACGGAGGTTTCACCGGACAGCATCACCGCGTCCGCGCCGTCGAGGACCGCGTTGGCCACATCGGACGCCTCTGCCCGGGTGGGACGGCAATTCTCGATCATCGACTCGAGCATCTGCGTCGCCACGATCACCGGTCGGGCGTTCTCCCGTGCGATCTGCACGATGCGCTTCTGCATCAACGGCACCTGCTCGAGGGGGACCTCCACCCCGAGATCGCCGCGCGCGACCATGACCGCGTCGAAGGCACGCACGATCGCCTCGACGTCGTCGACGGCTTCGGGCTTCTCGATCTTCGCGATCACCGGCACCCGCCGGCCGACCCGGTCCATCACCTCGTGGACGCGGTCGATGTCGGACGGGGCGCGCACGAACGACAGGGCGACCAGGTCCACCCCGAGCCGCAGGGCGAATTCGAGGTCGTCGATGTCCTTGTCGGACAGCGCGGGAACGGAGACGTTCATCCCGGGCAGACAGACGCCCTTGTTGTTGCTGATCGGGCCGCCCTCGGTCACCCGGCACACCACGTCGTTGCCGTCGACGTCGAGCACGGTCAGTGCGATCTTGCCGTCGTCGACCAGTAGGCGGTCACCGGGCCGGGCGTCCTGGGCGAGTTGGTTGTAGGTGGTCGAGACCCGGTCGTGGGTGCCCTCGCACTGCTCGACGGTGATCCGGACCTGTTCCCCGGCCGCCCACACCGCCCCGCCGTCGGCGAAGCGGCCGAGGCGGATCTTCGGTCCCTGCAGGTCCGCGAGGATTCCCACCGCCCTGCCGGTGCTGTCGGCTGCGGCACGGACGCGCCGGTAGTTGGCCGCGTGGTCGGCGTGGTCGCCGTGGCTGAAATTCAGTCGGGCGATGTCCATCCCGGTTTCGACGAGGGTGCGGGTGCGTTCGTCGGTAGCGGTGGCAGGCCCGAGGGTGCAGACGATCTTCGCCCGGCGCGGCGACAGCAGCGACGCCGCGTCGACATCGGCAGCGAGTGGCGAATGGATGTCGGTGAGAGTCACAGTGGTCCTTCGGTGTGCAGAAGTGAGCCGCGGCCGATGTCGCGCCCGATGTGGGTGAGGAGTTCGCCGGTCAGCTCCGGGTCGGTGGCGGTGTTCCGGTCGGTGTAGTCGCCGAGGGCGTGGATGTGATCGAAACCGGCAGGTGCCCAACGATTTCGGGCGAGAGTGTTGCGGCCGGCCACGGCGATCACCGGGACCGGGTGGGCGCGGCGGGCCAGGACGGCGAGGAGTTTGCCGTGTTCGGTTTGCTCGTCGATGCTTCCCTCGCCGGTGATCACCAGGTCCATTCCCGCGAGGTAGCCGTCGAAATCGAGCAGGTCGAGGAAGTATTCGGCGCCCGAGACCATACGTGCACCGAGCATCATGGCGGCGAATCCGATCCCACCGGCGCTGCCTGCGCCGGGGGAGTTCGCCACCGCACGCGACTGCGGGTAGCCGCTGCGGGTGAACGCCTCGACGAGGTTGTCGAGGCCGGCGTCGAGGTAGCGCACGGCCGCGGGGTCGGCGCCCTTCTGAGGGCCGTACACGGCGGCGGCACCGTTCGGTCCGGTCAGCGGGTTGGTGACGTCGCCGGCGATCACGATCTCGATTCCGGACAGGTTCACCGCGCGGGAGGAGTCGATCGTCGCGACGTCGGGAAGGGTTCGCCCGCACGCCCGCAGGGGTCGTCCCGTGGTGTCGGAGAACGTGAACCCGAGGGCGGCGAGCATCCCCATCCCGCCGTCGGTGCCGGCGCTGCCGCCGAGGGCGAGGACGAGGCGACGCGGGTGGTGGCGGAGGGCGTGCCCGATGGCCTGCCCCACCCCGAGGCTGGAGGCGTCGAGGGGAGCGGTGCGCCCGCTGGGGAGGGTGGCCAGTCCGCAGGTGTTGGCGACTTCGACCACCGCCGTGGTGCCGTTGACTGCGATGCGTCCGCGCTGGGGTGTTCCCGTGGCACCGGCGACGGTGACCGGGTGCGGAGTGAACCCGACTGCCACCGCCGCGTCGACGCTGCCGTCGCCACCGTCGGCGAGAGGAAGTTGCCTGCTCTCGATTCCCGCCGAGGCGAGTCCGGCCGAGAGATGTTCGGCGACATCGACTGCGGAGAGGGAGCCCTTGAACTTGTCGGGGGCAACCAGAACCCTCATCGGCCTTCCTTTCTCGCGTGCAGTGCGGGGTGCGGTCATCGCTGTGCGGAGTGCGCGGGCGTTGTCGCGGCGTCGAGTCGCTCGTGGTCGATCCGTTCAGGCCGTGGTTCCTGTTCCAGGATCTCCATGTCGAAGTCGTTCTCGACGTCACCGTCGGGTGAGGGAAGTACCTCGCCCGAGAAGACGCGGCGGGCGCGGTCGACGTCGAGTTCGTGGTTCCATTTGGCGACGAACAGGGTGGCGACGGCGTTGCCGATGAAGTTCACCAGGGCGCGGCATTCGGACATGAACTTGTCGATACCGAAGATGAGCATGATGCCGGCCGCGGGGATGGTGCCGAGGGTGCTCAATGTTGCTGTCAGCGCGATGAATCCGCCTCCGGCGACACCTGCGGCGCCCTTGGAGGTGAGCAGCATGACGCCGAGGAGGCCGAGTTGCTGCGGAATCGACAGGTCGGTGTTGGTGGCCTGCGCGATGTACAGCGCCGCGAGCGAGAGGTAGATGGCGGCCCCGTCGAGGTTGAAACTGTAGCCGGTGGGCACGACGAGACCCACCGTGGGCTTCTTGACGCCGGCGTACTCGAGCTTCCGCATCAAACCGGGCAGCGCGGGCTCGGCGGTGGAGGTACCGAGAATGAGCAGGAGTTCTTCCTTGAAGAAGCCGAGCATCCGGAAGATGTTGAGCCGCAGGTACGCCATCACCGATCCGAGGACCACGAAGACGAAGAACGCGGACGTGGCGTAGAACAGCAGGATGAGGCTGCCGAGGCTGGTGAGGGTGGAGACACCGTACTTGCCGATGGCGAAGGCCATGGCGCCGAACGCACCGAGGGGTGCGAGCTTCATGATGAAGCTCAGGACCTTGAAGACCACCGCGGTGAGGCGTTCGACGGCGTCCCGGATCGGGGCGGCGATCTGTCCCACCGCGTTGATGGCGACACCGAAGATGACGGCGAGGAAAATGACCTGGAGGATGTCGCCCTCGACGAACGGGCCGAACACGCTGTCCGGGACCAGGTGGGTGATGAACTCCCACCACTGTTTCTCTTCACCGGTCTGAATCAGTTTGTTGGCGGAGTCGGTCGTTTCCAGCGAGGCGGCGTCGGCATTCACCCCGTCCCCGAGGCGGAAGAGGTTGATCGCGACGAGGCCGGTGAGCAGTGCGAGGATCGTTCCGACCTGGAAGTAGGTCAGCGCCTTGATTCCGGTCAGCCCGACCTTCTTCAGGTCCGCGACACTCGCGATCCCGCCGACAATCGTCAGGAACACGATCGGGCAGATCAGCATCTTCATCGCGGTGATGAAGGTGGTGCCGATCGGCTCCATCGCCTCGCCGGTGTCCGGCCAGAGCCACCCGACCAGGATGCCGAGCACGATCGCGATGAGAACCCAGAAGTACAGTTGCCTGTACCACGGTTTCTTCACAGTCGCCGGTTGGTAACTCGCTGCGCTGCTGGGTATTTCCATGACATTCACCTCGGGTGAGAGTGTTCAGGTGTGAAGACGGGGTGGCCGAGAGTTACCGACCGTTCGAGGGGGCCCGACCCGGCAGATCCTGCCGAGTCGGGCCGGCTGCGCAGGCGGGCTGGGGTCAGGCTGGGGTCAGAGCGGTCTGCAGAGCGTGCACGATCGCCTCGGTGACGGCGTCGGTGTCCGACGAGCCGCCGATGTCGCGGGTCAGTGCTCCGCTCGCGGTGGCGGCTTCGATGGCGGCTTCGACGCGGCGTGCCTCGTCGTGCAGCCCGAAGTGGTCGAGCATCAGGGCGGCGCTGGCGATCGCGCCGATCGGGTTGCTGATGCCCTGGCCGGCGATGTCGGGTGCGGAACCGTGGACGGGTTCGAACATGCTCGGGAAGCGGCGCTCCGGGTTGAGGTTCGCGCTTGCCGCGATGCCGAGGCTTCCCGCCAGCGCGGAGCCGAGGTCCGAGAGGATGTCGGCATTGAGATTCGACGCCACCACCACGGACAGGTCCTCCGGGTGCAGGATGAACTTCGCGCTCATGGCGTCGACGAGGACGCTTTCGGTCGCGACGTCGGGGTAGTCGAGGGCGACGCGGTTGAAGACCTCGTCCCACAGGACCATGCCGTACTGCTGGGCGTTGGACTTGGTGACGCTGGACACCTTCTTCACCGTGCGGGTGCGGGCCAGGTCGAACGCGAACCGCATGATGCGCTCGCAGCCCTTCTCGGTGAACAGTGCGGTCTGCAGCGCGACCTCGTTGCCCGGTCCGCGACCGCTGAGGTTGCGTCCACCGAGGCCGGCGTACTCGCCCTCGCTGTTCTCCCGGACGACGACCCAGTCGAGTTCGGTGTCGTCGGCCTTGCGCAGCGGCGACTGCACACCGGGGAGGAACTTCACGGGCCGCACGTTGGCCCACTGGTCGAAGTTCTGGGTGATGTTGAGCCGCAGCCCCCAGAGACTGATGTGATCGGGGACGTTCTCCCATCCGACCGCTCCGAAGTAGATGGCGTCGAATGCCTTCAGGGTGTCGAGGCCGTCGTCGGCCATCATCTTCCCGGTCTGCTCGTAGTACCCGCATCCCCAGGGAAATTCTTCCCACTCGAAGGCGAAACGCCCACCGGACTGTTCTGCGAGGACGTCGAGCACGCGCCGTCCGGCAGCGACGACCTCCTTGCCGACGCCGTCGGCGGGGATCGATGCAATCTTGAACGTCTGCGGTGCCATGTCGTTGCCTCCATCGTGTTGTGCTCGTCACAGTGTGTGATGCATTCATTAACCCGTCACAATCGCGCAGCGTCCATGACCAAGAGTCGATCCGGCTTATAGGTTTCACCTAATCGAGTTGTGTTTTCGCAGGTAGAGTGAGTGTCCACGCATAGGTCGCCGACGGTCGCAGTCGAGGGTTCGGCGCAGATCGACGGAAATGAAGGGGTTCGGATGGATGCGCGTCAGTTGCGGTACTTCCTGGCTGTGGTCGATCAGGGAGGCATCAACCGCGCAGCGGAAACACTGCTGATCGCGCAGCCCTCGCTGTCCCAGTCGATATCCGCGCTCGAACGGGAACTCGGGGTACCGCTCTTCCACCGCGTCGGGCGCCGGCTGGTGCTCAGCGACGCCGGCGAAACGCTCGTCGGTCCTGCCCGCGTGGTGCTGCGCGATCTCGAGGACGCGAAGGCGTCCGTCGATGCGCTGAAAGGGCTGCGCTCCGGTCGCGTGGACCTGATCACGATGCCGTCACCCGGGATCGAACCCCTCACCACGATCCTCACGAGCTTCAGCCGCACCTATCCGTCGGTCACCGTCAATGCCGAGGCGGCGTTCACTCCCGAAGAGGTTCTGCACGCCGTGCGCACCGGCGTCTGCGAGGTCGGGATCCTGGGTTCACCCGCCGCGGTGCGTGCCCCCGAACTCGACGTCGTCGCGCTCGAAAGCCAGCCGCTGATCCTCATCTCCGGGCCGGGCGCCGAAACGCCGGCCCGCCCGGAGATTCGGAGATCGGAATTGTCGGGCTTCCGCCTGATCGTCTCGCAGCGTGGATCGTTGATGCGAACCCTCGTCGACGAGGTCCTCGCCAGCGGCGTCGCAGCCACCATCGTCGCCGAGGTCGCCCACCGGACGTCGATCCTGCCGATGGTGCTCAGCGGATTCGGGCAGGCCGTCATGCCGTCGTCGTGGGCGCCGTCGGCCAGGCAGGCCGGCGCCACCGTGCACCGCATCGTCCCCGAGTCCTACCTGCACGTCGCCGCAGTCTGCCGCCGAACCCACCTCACGCCACCGGCACGGACGCTCATGGACGAGGCACGAAAGTACGCAGGACGCACAGTGGCCGCCTGGGAAGCACCCGCAGCGGAGAACCCGCAAGACTCCTGAACGACGGTCGTGCCCACGACCCGTGCGGTTTCGACGCGTTGGGGGACTCAGCCCAGGTCTGTCCCTTCACCGGAATTCTGCGGGCTGGGATCCGGTATGCGCCTCATGCGGAACGAATTGAACACCCCGATGAGGCCGGCGAGGATGGGGATGAGCAGTGCGACCTGAAGGGCGAGGGGTCGTGCGTCCGTGTTGATGCGGATGATCTCGTCCTGAATCTCCGGGGGTTGGTCGACCAGCAGTTGTTCGAGTTGGGTGTTGCTCATGACCTGGGCGTCGTCCTCGAGCACCTGCGCGACCTGTTGCTGCTCTGCCGGCGGGAGCACGGTGCTCGATTCCGCCATCGCCGTGAAGGTGAGGGACAGCGTTGCCAGCATGATGGCGCCGGCGAACGCCAGCCCGAACGACAGACCGAACGATCCCGCCGCAGAATTGACGCTGGCGGCTTCGCTGATCCGCTCCTCCTCGATCGGGGCGAGCGTGTAGTTGTTGAGTTGAGACACCAGCAAACCCAACCCCGATCCGGCAACCATCAGGGGGATCAGGAGGCCCCAGCCGAACTCGGCCCGGGGCACGATCGGGATCAGCACCGCTATCCCGATCGTGAGAAGCACGAATCCCCACCGGATGATGCTGCTCGGGCGCCGATCGGCCGCCTTCTTGCCCGCGAGCAACGCCACAGCGAACATGCTGAGGGAGAGGGGTGCGAGGGACAAGCCTGCCTGCATCGCGTTGTACTCGAGTACCATCTGCAGGTAGATCGGCAATGCGATCATCGTGCCACCCAGGGCGATCTGCTGGAGCATCTGCCCACTGATGCCCAGCCGGAAGATCTTGGAGCGGAACAGATCCGGGTCCAGCAGTGCCGGCTTCCCGCCACGTTTGCGCCGCACGAGCCAGTAGGCCAGCCCGGCCAGCGCGACCGCACCGGTCACCAGGAGCGCGGCAACGGATTCGCCCCCTTCCTGCCACACCAGGATTCCCAGCACGATGCCGCCCATCCCCAGAACGGAGAGGACGGCACCGACCGTGTCGATGCCGCGCGGTCCGGTGTACGGGACGTCGCGGATGAGTCTGATGCCGGACAGCACGACCCCGATGATGACGACCTCGAGCACGAATCCGATGCGCCACGAGAGGTAGGTGGTGATGAAACCACCGAGTAGCGGTCCGACGGCAGCGGCGATCGCGGCCGCCGCCCCGACCAGGGCGTAGACCTTCTTCTGAGCGTCTCCTTCGAAGTTGCCGTGGATGAGGGACTGCATCGCGGGCAACAGGAGTGATGCGCCGATTCCACCCAGCACAGCCCAGAAGATGACGATCGCGATGAGGCTTTGTGCGAGTGCCATCGCCGACGCACCGATTGCGTAGCCGAGCAGACCCAGCACATACGCCCGCTTACGTCCGATGAGGTCGCCGACCTTGCCGCCGATCAGGATGAACGCGGCAGATACCAGCGCCTCGAGCGCGATCGCCGCCTGGACGCCGCTGACGGTCGTGTGAAGGTCGCGAACCACCGACGAGATCGACACGTTCATCAGCGACGTGTCGACGACGAGCACGAACATCGCCATCGCCAGCAGAATCGCGAGCGCGCGTCGGGGGCCCGCTGCCCGCTCGGAATCACCGGTAGTCGGTTCTTCGGTCATAGGAGGCCCACCGTCCGTCCATTCCGCTGCCCTGAGTGTCCCATGTGTGCGGGGACGGCGAAGCTACATCGGTGTTTGTCATCGTTCGATCCGGACACCGGTCTCGCGACGGTTACGGTGATGAGACACTGCACCGAGGTGAGGAGTCGCCGTGCCCAAGCTGGAGATCAAGAGGAAGTCCGAGCTCTCCCGGAAAGAGGTGTCCGACCGGCTCATCGCGCTCGGACAGGCCCTCGCGAGCGGCTCCGAGGTGGAACTGGGCTCCGGTGGCGACTCGATTTCGGTCGTCGTGGGCGACCGGGTCCAGTGGGAGCTGGAAATCGAGGTCGACGGCGACGAAACCGAGATCGAGATCGAAATCAGTTGGCGCGACGATCCGTCCGAGGAATCCACGGACGACGCGGAACCGGAATCGGAGACACCGCCTCCCGTCAAGACTGCGCCGCCGGCCAAGACTGCGCGTCGTGGGCGGCCCCGCAAGAGCACCGCCAAGTGAGCTGCGCCAAGTCAGGTTGGTGAGATCGGTTCGAAGGGCCGGATTTCGTCTTCCCCGGGTCGGACCACGCCGGCCGAAGATTCCGGCACTTCGTTCCACGCGCCTTCGAGGTCGCGGAGGGGCTCGGAGACCACGAAGCGGGTCTCCCCGCTCAATTCGCGCAGCACCTCGACCTCCGGGTGCAGTGCGCGCACCTTCGCGACCTCGGTGGAGAAGAACAGCGACCTCGACTGCCGCTCACTCGAATAGCGAAAGACCCACAGCGATTCACCGTCGGTGGTCGCGACGGTCATCTGCACCGGATGCTCGACCCCATACGTGCGCCCGACATCCTCGACGAAGCCGACCGCACGGGCCACAGCACCGAACGGATCGTCGACGAGGCCGAACGTCAGAGCGAGGTAGAACAGGGCCTCGGAGTCGGTCGACCCCTCGATGTCGGAGAACAGCGTCGGGTCGACGGCCATCACCAGGTCGCGCCTGATCTCGTGAAAACCGCGCAGGGCGCCGTTGTGCACCCACAACCACCGCCCGTGCCGGAAGGGGTGACAATTGCTGCGCTGCACCGGCGTCCCGGTCGAAGCCCGTACGTGAGCGAGCAACATCTGCGTTCGCACCTGACCGGCGATTTCCCGCAGATTGCTGTCGTTCCAGGCCGGTTCGATGCTCTTGTAGACCGCCGGCTCACTGCCTTCGCCGTACCAGCCGATACCGAACCCGTCACCATTCGTGGTGGTCGCCCCGAGACGTGAGTGCAGACTCTGGTCGATCAGCGAATGTTCAGGGCGGAACAACAGGTCTTCCGCGAGGATCGGCTCACCCGAGTACGCCATCCACCGGCACATACATCAATTCAAGCAGAACGGCGCCGGCGAGCCCACCCCCGTTTTCCCGGCGAACCTGCTGGTATTTGCCGCCAACGCCGTCCGGGCGGAGGAGAATGGGAACCAACCGGCCATATCGCGTCGCTCGAGGAAGGCAGGCAGCCATGTCCGAGGAACCGACAGCGGATCTGACGGCCGCCCGATGACGAACGCCGCAGAACACGACGAACAGGTGGCACATCCGAGCCGGGCCGAGCGCGCACAACGAGGGGCGGCCGCCCGCCGAGACACCCCGCCGGCTGCGCTCGCGGAGCACGGTGTGGCCGACCGGCGCGACCCGGTGGGCCTCCTCGCGAAGCAGGCGACGGAGAGAGTCGCGGAACTCGTTCCGATCCGGTACGGGCGCATGTCGGCGACGGCCTTCGCGTTCTACCGTGGTGCCGCCGCGATCATGGCCGACGATTTGTCCCACTCGCCCACCACGGGCCTGCGCACGCAGCTCTGCGGCGACGCGCACCTGAGCAACTTCGGAATCTTCGCCACCCCGGAACGCCGGCTGGCATTCGACATCAACGACTTCGACGAGACACATCGCGGTCCCTTCGAGTGGGATGTCAAACGCCTGGTCGCGAGCCTCGCGATCGCCGCGCAGGAAAACGAATTCAGCGCCAAGAAGCGCAGGAAGATCACCCACGCCTGCGTCGCCGAATACCGCGAAACCATTGCCAGACAGGCGCAACTGGGAAACCTGGCCGTCTGGTACTCCCACATCGAGCCCACAGCGGAACTCGTGGAGCTTCGAGACGAGCTGGACAAGTCGCAGACGAAACGCGCCCGCACGGCTCTGGAGAAGGCGTGGCGCCGGGACAGCGTCCAAGCGCTCTCCAAGCTCACCGCCGTCGTGGACGGTGAGAGGCGGATCATCAGCAACCCGCCACTGCTGGTCCCGGTCGAGGAGCTGTACGCGGGCGAGGACCTCGAATCGTTGTACCGAGACTTACGGCACCGCCTGGACGTGTATGCACAGTCTCTGCGTTGGGACCAGCGCGTCCTCTACGACCAGTTCCGGATGGTGCAGATCGCCCGCAAGGTGGTCGGCGTCGGCAGTGTGGGCACCCGCACCTGGATCATCCTGATGCTGGGAGCAGACGACGACGACCCGCTGTTTCTCCAGGTCAAGGAAGCGGGTCCGTCGGTGCTGTCGCGTTACGTCGACGGGCCGTCGTTCGCGACGGAGGGCGAGCGGGTGGTCAGTGGACAGCGACTGATGCAGGCCGCGAGCGACATCTTCCTGGGCTGGGAACGTGGTGCGGGTCCCGACGGCGTCGAGCGGGACTTCTACGTGCGCCAGCTGCGGGACGGCAAGGGTTCGGCGGTGGTCGAATCCCAGACACCCTCCACCATGATGCTGTACGGGCGATTGTGTGCCCGTGTCCTCGCCTATGCGCACGCGCGGGCCGGCGACCGGATCGCGATCGCCGCCTACCTGGGAGACGACACCGAATTCGAACACGCGATAGCAGAATTCGCCGAGACCTACGCCGAGCAGAACACCGCAGACCATGCGGCCCTGCTCGAGGCCGTCGCCGGAGGCCGCATCGTCGCAGCCACCGGTTTCTGAACAGCTCGTTCGCCCGCTCGGAGAACCCTCCGGCAGCAGTGCGCACTAGACCGAAGTTGCGGTAGCTCTCGGCGGAGATTGCATGATCGACCTGAGAAGACGACGGAAATCGATTCGGAAATGTAGCCACTAATACTGCGT